>DASUNJ010000894.1:0-3334 GCA_036277235.1 Thermoanaerobaculia bacterium
GATAGGCGAGCTCGATCCCCTCCGCTTCGAAGCTCCGCAGCAGGCCGAGCAGGACCGACTGCTGCAGGTCCAGGTGCAGGTTGTTGTCCGGCGACAGCACGAACCAGACCGCCTCGAAGCGCAGCCCGGAATCGCTCAGCCCGACCAGGTGCGCGTGATCGAAGCGGAGCTGCTCCCGCGCATCCACGAGCCGGCGGACGATCTCGGGGATGCGCGCCACCTTCTCGGCCGGGGTCTGGTAGACCACGTCGAAGGCGTGCGCAACCCGGCGCTCCCCCATCCGCTTGTGATTGCGGATGCGGCTCTTCACGAGGTCGCCGTTCGAAAACACGAGCTGCTCGCCCGTGACGCTCCGCAGGTGGGTGGACCTGATGCCGATGCTCTCGACCGTGCCGGTGAAGTTGTCCACCTGAATCTGGTCGCCGATCACGAACGGCTTGTCGAGGACGATCGAAAGCGAGGCGAGCAGGTCCCCGAGGATGTTCTGGAGGGCGAGCGCCACGGCCACGCCGCCCACGCCGAGCCCGGCGATCAGGGCGGTGACGTCCACCCCGAGGTTTTCGAGCACCAGGAGGAGGATGACCGACCAGAGGACGATCTTCCCCATGAAGCCGAAGGCCCGGATCATGGTGAGCGAGGCGGCGTCCGCCTCCGTGCGCCGCTTCCGGTGGTTCTCCAGCCAGAAGTTGATGGCGACCAGGGCCCAGAGCGCGAGCTGAAGCAGGAAGGCGAGGATGGCCGCGGTCTTCAGGTGGCCCTGGAGGCGGGGCACGTCCAGCGAGACGGACGCCAGGGAGAGCACCGGGAAGAGCACCAGCAGCCAGCGGGTGCGCCGCACCATCTCGACGAAGAAGTCGTCGACCTGGGTCTCGGTGCGGGAGGCGAGGCGGCTGACCCGGCTAACGACGATCCGCTTGATCAGGGCGAGGACGAGCAGGGCGGCGGCGGCGATGGCCAGGGCCATCATCCAGTCCCGCGCCGGTTCGCCGAGGAGCTGCTCGTCGAGCCAGTCGAGGTTCATGGGAGAGCGGAGGTTGCGATCACCGGGAGGAGGATGCTATCACTCGCCGGCCTGGATCACCCGTAACGGGCTGCCCGGCTTCTCCCCGGGGATGAAGTTGCGCAGCCGCACCGGCATCCTGCGCGCCCCCCACTCTCCGGGAGGTCCTTCGAAGCGGCCGGCGCAGGCCGTGCCGCAGCTCGCGCACCTGCCGTCCGGAGTCAGGTTCCAGTCGGTCATCACGTACCAGTCGCGGCCGATGATCGCCTCGCCGCAGCCATGGCAGTACGTGGTCCCCCCAGCCTCGTCGTGGACGTTGCCGGTGTAGGCGTAGCGGACTCCGTTTGCCAGGGCGATCTTCCGCGCCCGGGTGAGAGTCGCGGGGGGCGTCGGCGGGTGATCCATCATCTTCCAGTCGGGATGGAAGGCGGTGAAGTGCATGGGCACATCGGGGCCGAGGCTCTCCACGACCCAGCGGGTCATCTCGTCGATCTCCGCGCTGGAATCGTTCTCGCCGGGGATGAGCAGCGTCGTGAGCTCGAACCAGACGTCCGTCTCGTGCTTGAGATAGACGAGCGTCTCCTTCACCGCTTCGAGCGAGCCGCCGCAGATCTTGCGGTAGAAGCGCTCGGTGAACGCCTTGAGGTCCACGTTGGCCGCATCCATGTGCTGGTAAAACTCGACGCGGGGCTCGGCGCAGATCTCGCCGGCCGTGACCGCCACGGTCCTGATCCCCCGCTCGTGGCAGGCCTGCGCCACGTCGACGGCGTACTCCAGGAAGATCACCGGATCGTTGTAGGTGAACGCCACGCTCTTGCACCCGAGGCGGTGGGCCGCTTCCGCGATGATCTCGGGCGTGGCCTGGTCGGCGAGGGTGTCGGTCTCGCGCGACTTGCTGATGTCCCAGTTCTGGCAGAACTTGCAGGCCAGGTTGCACCCCGCCGTGCCGAAAGAGAGTACCGGCGTCCCCGGCAGGAAGTGGTTGAGCGGCTTCTTCTCGATCGGATCGACGCAGAACCCGCTCGACCGGCCCCAGGTCTTCAAGACGATCTGGTCGTCCTCCCGGGCCCGCACGAAGCAAAGCCCGCGCTGCCCCTCGAGCAGCCTGCAGAACCGGGGGCACAGGTCGCACTGGATCCGCCCGTTGTCGAGCGCGTGCCAGTACCTGGTGGGGACGGTGTCGGAGAAGGTGCTCATGCCATTCAAGAAAACGAGGCGGTGCAGCGGGGGATTCCCCGAAAACAAAAAGGGAGCGCGGCGAGCCGCGCTCCCTCGATCTGGCAGCGGTTGAAGCCTACTGGCTCACGAAGAGGATCCAGTCCTCCATCGCGCCCTGGCTGCAGCCGTTCTTCCGGTGCCCGTTGCCCAGACCCGCCTCCACGATGATCTGCTCGCAGGAGCAGCCGGCGGTCTGCTGGAGGGTGAACAGCGAGCTGCCGCCGTTGGTGTCGAACGTGGTGTCGCCATCCACCAGAGCGTAGTGGTTCGGCTTCAGGCCCTGGGTCGGCACCCCTTCCGGCCTGACCGTACCCGGGCAGAGGTCGTTGCACTCGTCGGCCACGCCGTCGTTGTCGGCGTCGAGCTGGTCCGGGTTCGGGGTGGTCGGGCAGTTGTCGCAGGAATCACCCACGCCGTCACCGTCCTGGTCTTCCTGGCCGGGGTTGGCGGTCGTGCGGCAGTTGTCCTGATCGTCGGCGACGCCGTCGGCGTCGAAGTCGCTCATGATGAAGATCGCCAGGCCGTCATGGTCGGCCGAGCGGAGCGGCGTCGTCGGATCGTCGTCGAAGGAGAAGGGCGCGTCGGAGTTGCCGCGCGAGTGCTCGACGCCACGCAGGTAGGGGGCGAGCCCCTGCGAGGTGACGCCGTGGTCGAGCGCCTGCGCGCTGCCGTCGAAGACGAAGGAGTAGCGCTGGTCGGCGGGCTCGTTGAACGTCTGGTTGGTGAGGTCGGGGTTCACCTCGTCCGTGGCCGGGATCAGCGCCCCGGCGGGGTCGGGATTGCCGGTGACCTGCCCCATCACGTCGACGTAGCCGTCGGTGAACTCGAAGGCGTTGAAGTCGCCGATCGCGACGAGGCGGAGCCCCGGCGTGTCGGTCTGGAGCTGCTGGATGAACTGCGAGAGGCGGAGCGCCTGCTGGTGCCGCTTCTCGCGCACCCGCTGGGCGTCGCTGCCGTTGCCGTCGATCCCGGAGAGCGAGCGCTGGTGGACGGCGATCACCGCGACGGGGAAGGCCGCGCCGTTGCCGGTGTAGGAGCCCTCGAGGAGCAGCGGCGGACGGTCGTTGAGGAGGAAGGTCGTGCTGTTGAACACGAACGTGTCGTCCTTGCCGAACT
>DASUNJ010000895.1:0-4716 GCA_036277235.1 Thermoanaerobaculia bacterium
GGCGCCCGCCTCTTCTTCAGCGAATCGGCCGGCTCGCCCCTCGGCGGCGGCTGGGAGCGCCGACCCTCCCAGGGCACGACGGACGAGGAGGGGCGGTTCGTCCTCTCCGGCCTGAAGCCGGGGACGGCCTACGTCACGGCCATGGCCTCCGGCTACCGGACCCGGGCTGCGCAGGCGGTCCAGGTCCCGGAGGAGGGACAGGCCCCGCCTGTCGAGATCACCCTGGATCCGGGGACCTCCCTGGAGGGGATCGTGCGGGACAGCCGGGGCAACCCCCTGCCCCGTGCCTACGTGCAGGTCCAGGGTCCGGACCCGACCAGCTCCCGGATGTCGATCCCTACCGACGAAGCCGGGCATTATGAGATCGGCGACCTGGAGCCGGGACCCTTCGAAGTCCAGGCCAGTCTCCACAACGGCCCGAGCACCCGCGTCGCGTGGGAGATCCGGGCGGGCAGGAACCGGCTCGACCTCAAGCTCTCGGAAGGGACCGAGGTCTCGGGCCGGATCGTCGACAGCCAGGGCTCTCCCGTCCCGGGCGCGAGCCTCACCCTGCATGCCGTCGCCGGAGAGGGCGAAACGCCGATGTACCGGCCGCAAACGGAAGTGGTCAGCTCCGCAGACGGGTCTTTCGCGTTCCAGGGGATCTCCGACGGCGAGTACCGGCTGACCGGCAGCCGCCAGGGCTTCGCTCCCGCGACGATCCCGGGGGTCCAGGTCGCCGGCGCTCCGGTCGCGGGCCTGGAGCTGCGGCTCGGTCCGGGCGCGGTGATCCGGGGACGCCTGCTCGGCCTGGACCCGACCGTCGCGAACCGGGTCATGGTGATGGCATACTCGGGGGAGGGAACCCGCCTCGAAGGGGTCGCGGACCCGTCGGGGAGCTACCGCATCCAGGACGTGCCCCCGGGAGAGTGGAACGTGACGGCCCACTTGAATGCCCTCGACATGGCCAGGGCCCAGGTCGAGGTGAGCCCCGGAGAGCAGGAGGTCATCCAGGACCTGGAGTTCTCGTCCGGCTTCACGCTGACCGGGCGGGTGCTTCTCGACCGGGTCCCGATCCCCCGCGCCCAGGTCATGGTCTTCAGCACCAACCCGGAGAAGCCGGGCGGAGGGCACAGGGAGACCGCCCACGATGGCACCTTCCGCCTGGAGCGCCTCCCCGCGGGGACCTACTCGCTGACCGTCCTGATCGCCATGGGCATGGCCCATGCCCAGACGCTCGAAATCAGCGGCGACCGGGACCTCGCCATCGAGATCGCGACCGGCGCCGTCGAAGGCCGGCTCCTCTCGCCGCAAGGGCTGCCCGTGGCCGGGGCCATCGTCTCCCTCGCCGTCGAGGAGGCCCCCTTCGGCTTCCCGGGGCCGAGCGCGAGCAGCGACGACCAGGGCGCGTTCGCGTTCCCCAGCGTCCCCGCGGGCACCTACAAGCTGACCGTCCGGGCCGACGGCATCGCCCCGGCCGAGAGCCGAGTCGTGGTGACGCCCGGAGGAACGGTACACGTGGACCTGGTGGTGGGAGCTCCCGAGAGGAAGTGACAAGCCCGGCCGGGCCGCCTCAGTCGCTGGGCGTCAGATGGGAGCTGAGCGCAGCTTTGATGTCCTCCCGCTCGAGATAAGGATAGGCTCTCAGGATCGCATCCTCGCCATGACCTGACGCCAGGAGGCCGAGGATGGTCCCGACGGTGACCCTCATACCTCGGATACAGGGCTTGCCCCCCATGACTTCGGGGTCCAGGGTGATGCGGTCGAAGGCTGGCACAGATGTTCCTTCCTACGGACTCCCGTGAGTATATCCTCTAGGGCTCAGGGTGAACCGCACGAAACGGGCCGATGAGGATATCGGTTGAGGCGGCACTCAGGGAATCGTTTATGCCGACCAACACCCCCTCTTCTTCCTTGCCGCCGTTGTCCCAAGAACAGCTCGACCGTATCGTCCAGGCGCTCCGGTCCCAGTATCCCCGCTGGGAGTCCTTCGACGATCCGCGATTCATTGCGGACGAGGTCACCTACAAGAAGGAGGCGATCACCAAGGCCGCCGAGCTGCTATCCACCCCGGAGCTTCGCCAGCTCCTCGCGGAGCGTCGCTTCGATGAGATCGTCAAGCGTGTGGAGCACATCGGCAGAACCAATCTCCTCTACCATAGGGTGCCGATGTCCGGGGATCTCGGAATCCTCTACCAACCCAACTTGGACGAGGCAGGTTTCTGTGCCGCGCTCGTCGATCTTCTGCACGGAGAGGGAGAGTCCCCGGATCGCCTTGGCCGTTATCTCGCCTGGGTCGAGGACGCCGGGTTGCCGAATCGGTGGACGTTCCCGACCTACTTCCTTTTCATGTGCCACCCGGAAACCGAGATCTTCATCAAACCTGGTGCCACGGCTGGATTCCTCGACCTGCTCGGTTTCCAAGAGGAACTCAGGGGTCCCTCACCCGCTTGGTACGCAATGATCCGGAGCCTTGCTCATCAGCTCCGCGATGCCCTCGCCGACCGCGGGGCGAAAGACATGGTGGACATCCAGAGCGCGATCTTCATCGCCGGCTGGAAGGGCGGAACAAGGTACTGGAAAGTGGCCCCGGAACGAGGTGCGGTGCTTTGGGACAAGTGGCGCGACGACGGCTACATCTCGATCGGATGGGAAAAGATCGGCGATATCTCCAAGCTCTCCCGCGAGGAGTTCGAGACCCAACGAAGGGCGATTGAACGAGAAGATAAGGAGTACACGGCTCAAGGCGCAAGACAGGTCTGGGATTTCGCCCACATACGCGAGGGCGATCAGATCGTTGCCAACCGTGGGCACAAAGAGGTGCTCGGCATCGGGACCGTCACCGGCCCCTATATGTTCCTGCCTGGCATCGAACATGGCCATCGGATCTCGGTGCAGTGGACGGACCTTCGGTCGCGGACGGTGAACCAGAGATCCTGGAACAACACCCTGCGCTCCCTGACCCGCAAGAAGTTCCAGGAGATCCTCGATTCGCCGGTGGTAGATCCGGTTGATCCTCCTACACCTCCTTCCCGCCTCTCCTTCGAAGACCTGCGGACCTCTCTCCGTTCGACGGGTCTTTACTTTCCCGCCGAGGTAGTCAGCAACTATCTTCTGGCCCTTCAGACCAAGCGCTTCGTGATCATCACGGGCATCTCCGGAACCGGGAAGACCCAGCTTGCCCTGGAGGTGGCACGGTATTTCCAGCCGAGGGTACGGACTGCCAAGACAGTGGACATCCCCGATGGCGCGAGGGAGGTGACGGTTGCTCCCTACATGATCAAGTACAACCGCATCGTGCTCCCCGCGGCATTCGTCGGAATTCTGTCCCTGCCCACTCCGGAGCCGGAGACGAACAAGTCCTCGATCGACGTGGTTTATCCTGAGGGTCGAACGCGGCTCAGCCTCTGGCGGTCGGCCGACCGCGATGTCGTCATCCTGCTGTTCAAGGGCGAGCTTCGGTCCTGGTTTGGACGATCTCTGAAAGTGGGCGACAAGATCTACCTCGCCGCCGAAGAGCCAGAGGACGGCCCCAGTATCATTCACCTGGGTATCCCCCGGACCGTCATTGAGGAGGCCACCGTCGAGAACTATGTGGTCGAGGCAGTGCGCCCGGATTGGACCGACCATCGCGGGCTTCTCGGCTACTTCAATCCACTCACGGGACGCTACGTCTCGACCCCTTTTCTCGACTTGGTGCTGCGGGCGAAGGAAGAAGAAGACAAGGCAAGAGACGAGGTCCGAAATCCTCACCCCTTCTTCGCCATCCTCGACGAAATGAACCTCGCTCGCGTCGAGCACTACTTCTCGGATTTCCTCTCTGCACTGGAGTCAGGCGAGCCTCTCCGGCTGCACGACGAGATGTCCGTGGAAAGCGGCGAGACCGAGGATGCCGTCCCGATCCCGCGCTCCCTCGGGGTCCCCCGCAACCTTTTCTTCACCGGTACGGTGAACGTCGACGAGTCTACCTATATGTTTAGCCCCAAGGTCTTGGACCGCGCCTTCGCCTTGGAGCTGAATGAAGTGAACCTCGACGGCTTATCGAATCTTGATAGTCTGGAAGGCGACGAGCCCGGCCTACGTGTTGACCGCTTTCCCGAGTGGCTTACCTTCGAGGGCTCACCCAACTCCAAACACTGGGACAACTTGGGTGCAGAACCGAAACGGATCGTAAAAGATCTGAACGGCCTCCTCGCTCAAGAGAACCGGCACTTCGGCTATAGGGTCGCCGCCGAGATCTCCCGGTTCGTCACCCTCGCTGCCGAGCAGGCCACTGGCGAGGGGGCTCAGCGCGCCGCCCTGGATCTCGCCCTGCTCCAGAAAGTCCTGCCGAAGCTCCACGGCACCCAGCAGGAGTTGGAAGACCTGCTCAAGAAGCTCGTCCACTTCGGCTCCGGGGCCGCGCTCCCCCGCTTCACCGCCAAAGTCGAACGGATGCTCCGGCGGCTGGAGCGCCAGGGCTTCACCTCTTTCATCGAGTAGCTCGTGCCCGTCGAGATCCGCACCCGCCGGGATGGACAGCCTCCGGCTGACGGCAAGCTCAGGGGCGAGCTCGATTGGCTCATCTCGGGAGATCAAGAAGCTCTGAACGACATCGCAGCGGCGCTCGGAAGGCTCGCCGAAAGGATCGGAGACGTTCTTCTCGTGAGCTTCGGCAACGCCGTCGGGATCTTCGAATTCCCCCACTACGGGCGCATCGAGGTCGTCTCCGGCAAGTGGTCGCGTACCGACTTCGAC
>DASUNJ010000896.1:0-5559 GCA_036277235.1 Thermoanaerobaculia bacterium
CGTCGGTGCTCTTGAAGACCCCCTCCCCCGTCCCAATGTAGAGCACGTTCGAGCTCTCCGGATCGAGAATCAGGGTCTCCACGATGCTCACGTCCTCCAGGTCGTCCATGACGAGATCCCAGGTCCTGCCCGCGTCCACGCTCTTCACCACCTGGTAGCCGAACACGGCGTAGACGATGCGCGGATCGCGCGGATCGATCTCCAGCGCCGTGACCGGCTCCTCGGGGCAGAAGGTCTCTTCGCACGGGGGCAGGAATGGCAGCCCCCTGCTCGACCTGCGCCAGGTCATACCGCCGTTGACGCTCTTGTAGATCCCCGAGTAGCGGGTGCCGGCGTAGATCACCTTGCCCTGGGCGGGGTGCACGGCCATGCGGGTGACCGCGTCGTAGACCGGGAGCGCGCCGAGCGGCGACCACGCCTCGCCCTGGTTCCGGCTCTCGTAGATCCTCGGGGAGGTCTCCGGGTCCTGGAGTGGCGCGGCAAGCAAGCGGACCGGCATGGACGGGTCCTGGGCGAGCGCGGTGACCGGTCCGATGCCGGCGTCGGGCCAGGTACGGCCGCTGTTGCGGGTTCGCAGCAGCCGCTCGCCGCGCGGCGCCGCGAAGACCGCCGGCTTCTTGCCAGGGGTCGAGAGCAGGACCGACAGCGCCGCCGTGGTGAAGCCGTTGTTGGCCGCCTGCCAGTTCGCGCCGCCATCCGTGCTCTTGAAGACGCCCGTCTCGCCCAAGAGATAGAGATTGCCGGTCTTGAAGTCGACCCGCAGCGGGCGTCCGTGGGCGGTCTTCGGCGCCCCCTCATAGATCGCCGCCCAGGTGGCGCCGCCGTTGACGGAGGAGTGGAGCCTGCCGCCTAGGGAGAGAGCGTAGAGGTTCCGCGGGTCGGCCGGATCGGCCACGAGATCGGCGCAGCCCTCACCGTCCGCAAGCCCGATGTGGGCGCAGGCGTCTGTCTGCGAGGGCTCTGCCGTCTGGCCAACCAAGGCCCAGCCCGCTCCGGCATCGTCGCTCCGGTAGACCCCCGTGCCCTGCCGGGCGAAGAGCCGCCCGCGGACGGCGGGGTCGGGCACGATCTCGTCGAAGTACGGCCCGGCGGCCTCGTTGCGCTGGTACACCCGGGTCCACTTCGCGCCGCCGTCCGCGCTCTTGTAGAGCACTTGCCGGTCGTTCAGGCTGCCCAGGGCATACAGCGTTTCCGGATCGAAGGGGTCGAGATCCAGCGACCAGGTGTAGGAGTTGGGGATCCCATGGTTGATGGAGAACCAGCGCTCCCCCGAGTCGACGCTCTTCCAGAGGCCCGACGCAAGCTCCCCAAAGCTCACGGCGTACAGGGTGCCAGGTTTGGCGGGATCGACGATCAGGTCCAAGAGCGGGCCGACCCGTGGAGGTCCGAGAGGAGTCCAGCGGCCGTCTCCGGCGAGCGCCGGAATAGCCGTGAGCAACAGAATGATCAGGAACGCGATCGGGCGGGGGGTGCGCATTCGGGTCCTCCACGGAACTCCGACATCTTATGTGATGATAGCATCAAACGCTGGCTTCCGGGGAGAACAAAGAGAGCACAGGCAGGCCGAGACGCTGGCGGAGGATCTGGTGGATGAGGCGCTCGCGGGAGCGCTCCAGCTCGTCCGCGGGGAGGCGGCCCTTGAGCGCGGCGAGGGTCTTCTCCACCGCGGCTTCCACCTCCTCCCTCAGATCAGGCGCCAGGGACGCAGCGGACGCGGCCAGCATTTCCCGGTCCAGGGCGGAGAGATCCGCCTCCACGGACGGTGCGTCTCCGTGCAGGGCGGCCACCCTCGCGGCAAAGGCGGCGGGCACGACCGCGGCGAGATTGCGCAGGCGGGTGGCGATATCCAGAGGGTCGGCTGGAGTGCGCTCGCCCGGCGCGGTCATCTCGCGGAGGTCCGCCCAGGCAGCCTCCACGGCCGGTGCGCAGTAGCGGAGGCTGTTGATCTTCCCCTTCGTGCCCCGCTCCTTGCGCTTGGCGAAGACCTCCTCCAGCACGCGGCCGATCAGGTCGAGAGGAACCCCCTCGCGATGCCAGCGGCTCGCCACCTGCCAATCGGCCGGCGAGAGAAGGAGCGGCGCGCCGCGCAGCCGCACGAAGATCTCCTCGACGGCCTGGAAGTACAGATGATCTTCCGCCATTCAGGCGTGCCGGTTCTTCTCGTAGATGAGCTTGAGGCCGACCAGGGTGAGCATGGGATCGACCTGCCGGATGTACTTAGAGCCTTCCGCGATCAGATCCGCCAGCCCGCCCGTGGCCACCACGGACTTGACGCCGGGCATCTCGGCGAGCAGGCGCTCGAGGATGCCGTCCACCAGGCCGATGTAGCCGTAATAGATGCCGGCCTGCATGGCGCCAGCCGTGTTCTTGCCGATCAGCTCCGCGGGCTTGCGCACGTCCACCCGGTAGAGCCGCGAAGCGTGGGCGAAGAGGGCTTCCGCAGAAATCATGATCCCCGGCGTGATGATGCCGCCCGCGTACTCCCCGGCCGCGTTGACCAGGTCGAAGGTCGTGGCCGTGCCGAAGTCGACCACAATCACCGGCGCGCCATAGAGCTCGCGCGCCGCTACCGCATTGACGATACGGTCGGCCCCTACCTCCGTTGGATTGTCGTAGCGGATCGGCATGCCGGTGCGCACGCCCGGCTCGATGAAGAGCGGCTTCTTGCCGAAGTAGCGGCCGGCCATCTGTTCGAGCGTGAAGTGGAGCGGCGGCACGACCGAGGAGATCACCACGGCCTCGGCAGTCGTTGGATCGATCCCGCGGCGCTGAAAGAGCGGCAGCAGGAGGGCGCCATACTCGTCCGCGGTGCGCTCGTGATCGGTCGAGAAGCGGAAGCTCTCGGTCAGCTCGTCGCCTTGATAGACACCGAAGACCGTGTTCGTGTTGCCCACATCCACCAGCACCAGCAGGCCGGTGGTGCCCTTGGCGCGCTTACGCCCGTTCAAGAAATCACCTCGCCTGAGCTGAGCCGCTGTCCATTGTCCAGGACGAGCCGCCCCTGGTCATCGATCTCCACGAAGACACCCTCCACCGTACCCTCCCCGACGCGGCAGGTGATCCGGTCGCCACTCCGATGAACAGAAAGCTCGCGGTAGGCGGCCGCGGCGTAGGCGAGGTCGCCCAGATGCTCCAGCTCCCGCTCGAGCCCCTCGACCAGCCTCCAGGTAACATCTTCCAGGGAGCCTTTGCCGCCTAGCAGGTGGACCGAGGTCGCCGTCTCCGGCATTTCTTGGGGTTCTTGCCCGATATTGACTCCGAAACCGATGAGAGCCCTGGACTCCCCCTCGGTGTGGACCATGGCCTCGATGAGGATGCCGCCGATCTTCCTCCCCTCTACCAGCAGGTCGTTCGGCCACTTGAGCCGACAGGGGGAGGGGACGAAGGGATCGAGAGCGCGGCAGAGCCCGATGCCGACGAGGAGCGGCAGGGTTTGAAGGACGCCCACATCCTGCACGGTCAGCACGCGGGTGGCGTAGACCCCCTTTCCGGGAGGGCTCGTCCAGGTGCGTCCCTGCCGGCCTCGTCCACCGCTTTGCTCCAGGGCCAGGATCAGGAGAGGCGGGAGCGGCTGCTCCTCGGTCTCGTACTCCTGGACGATCTCGCGGGCGATGCGATTGGTCGAGTCCACGACCGGCAAGAGGACGAGATTCTCCGGCGCGCGCTCCGGGCGCAGCCGTTCGATCTCGTCGAGGTAGCGGCCGAACCCGTCCATATTACAAATCCAGGGTGGACCGGAGCGTGCTCCTGCGCTCCTGCATCTGGGCCAGCGTGGCCCGGCCGTTGGCCACCACGTGCGGCGGCGCCTTGGCGAGGAACTGCTCGTCGGAGAGCCGCGTCTCGGAGCGCGAGATCTCGGTCTCCAGCTTCTCCAGCTCCTTGGCAAGGCGGCTGCGCTCCTCTTGCGTCATCTCCTGCTTTTCCACTACGAGCGCGATCTCGACGCCGGCCACCACGTCGCGGCGTGACCCTTCGGGGCCCGCACCCGTGCCGATCCTCTCCACCCGGGCGAGGAAGGAGAGCAGCGCCTGCTCGGACAGGAAGCGGACGGTCTCCGGCTCTCCATGGAGGAAAAGGTCCACCTTGGCCTTGGGCGGGATGCCGGTCTCCGTCCGCATGGCACGCACCCGGCTCACGATCTGGATGAGGGCATCCATGCCGGCCTCGACCTCGGGCGCGTTCCACCGCGCCTCCGCCTGGGGGTACGGGGCCAGTGCGATCGACTGCGGATGGATAACCTCGTGCCCGGGCAACCGCTGCCAGAGCTCCTCGGTGAGGTGCGGCATGAGCGGGTGCAGGAGCCGCAGGCTCCGGTCGAGCACCGTGAGCAGCACCTCCCCCACTCGCGGCCGGGGCGCTTCGCCCGTAAGGGCCGGCTTGGAGAGCTCGATGTACCAGTCGCAGAAATCGCCCCAGAAGAAGTGGTACAGGCTGCGGCAGGCCTCGTCGAAACGGAAGGTTTCCAGGCGCGCGTCGATCTCCGCGGCCGTGCTGGAGAGGCGCGACAGGATCCAGCGCTCGGGCGCGGCGAGCCCCTCCGGATCGATCTCGGCCTGGACCCGGGCATCCCCTACCCTGGAAAGGGCGAAGCGGGTCGCGTTCCAGATCTTGTTGCCGAAGGCGCGGTAGCCCGCGATCTGGTCCGGGTTGAGCGGAATGTCGCGGCCCGGGCTGTCGAGCGAGGCCAGGGTGAAACGCAGCGCGTCCGCGCCATACTCGACCACCAGCTCGGCCGGGTCGAGCGCGTTGCCCTTGGTCTTGGACATCTTCACGCCCTCGGCGTCGCGCACCAGGCCGGTCAGGTGCGCGAACCGGAACGGCGTCTCACCCGTGAAGTGCATCCCCATCATCACCATGCGCGCCACCCAGAAGAAGAGGATGTCGTACCCGGTGATCAGCACGTCGGTCGGATAGAACGTCCTCATGTCCTGGGTTTCCTCGGGCCATCCCAGCGTAGAGAACGGCCACAGGCCCGAGGAAAACCAGGTGTCGAGCACGTCGGGGTCCTGGACCAGCTTATCGGTCCCCGCCAGGGCCGCTGCTTCCTCGGCGTCGTGGGCCACGAACACGCGGCCATCCTCTGTGTACCAGGCCGGAATCTGGTGACCCCACCAGAGCTGGCGTGAGATGCACCAGGGCTTGATGTTCTCCAACCAGTGGTCCCAGGTCTTGACCCAGGTATCGGGGATCAGGGCCAAGCGGCCGTCGTGCACGGCCTCCATGGCCTGCTTGGCCATGCCGGTCACGTCGCAGAACCACTGCGTAGAGACCAGGGGCTCGATGGGCTCGCCGCTGCGCTGGCTGTGGCCGACGTTGTGGATGTGGTCCTCGATCTTGATCAGGTAGCCCTGGTCACGGAGCTGCTCCACCACCTTGGCGCGCGCCTCGAAGCGGTCGAGGCCGGCGAAGCCCTCCCCCGCCTCGGGCGTCATGCGGCCGTCGCGGCCAATCACCGACACGCCGGGCAGGTTATGGCGCCGCGCCAGCTCGAAGTCGAACGGGTCATGGAACGGCGTGATCTTCACCAGGCCGGTGCCGAACTCCACGTCCACCGCGGGA
>DASUNJ010000897.1:0-2152 GCA_036277235.1 Thermoanaerobaculia bacterium
AGCGGTCCCCCCGGCGCAGAGGACGTGCGCGGCTTTGCTGCGGGCCGTGGCCCAGCGTTGGTGGCCCCTTTTGGGATCGAGCAGGTACATGAGACCTGCCCCGATCCCCAGACCACCCAAGAGTGTCCACTGCTGGCGACGTTCCATACGCACCTCCGCCGGAGAGCGGGGTGCAAGGGGCGTACCGGAAAGGACAAAGGACCCAAAGGACGTAAAGGACCTAAAGGACAACCCGGGGGTCTCCTCTGGGTCCTTTACGTCCTTTGGGTCCTTTTCCGGAGAGGCTAATCCGCCAGGATCCGCACGCCGCCGTTGGTGCTGCGCACGTGCAGCTTGCCGCCGCCGCCGTTGATGTCGCCGGTCAGCGACCTCTTGGTCTTCCTGCCCCCTTCGACCGCCAGGTCGGAGTGGATGCCGCCGTTCGAGGTGGCGATGTCCACCGAGGCGCGGAGGTTTTCCGGGAGCCGCAGGTTCACGCCGCCGTTCGTGGTGTGCAGGGAGATGTCGCCGTCCACATCGGAAAGCTGGGCGTTGATCCCGCCGTTGGTCGTGACGCCGTCCAGGGTACCGGCCGCGTTGACCACGGTGAGGCCGCCGTTGGTCGAGCGCAGGCGGATGTTGCCCTCGACGTCTTCCACCGAGACGCCGCCGTTGGTGGTCGACAGGTCGGCCCGGCCGCGGGTGCCCACGAGGCGCACGCCGCCGTTCGTGCTCTGGAGGTTCGACACCAGCTCACGCGGCGCCTTGATCTTGTAGTTCACGCTCATGCTGACGCTGTTGCCGGACAGCCAGTCGAAGAAGCCGTCGCCCCCGTTCCTGGGATACTTCGTCAAGATCTGCAGCGCGCCCGCGGAGGGCTTGACCTCGATCCGGAGCGTCTTCATCGCCTCCCGAGCCTTCTGCGCGCTCTCCGCCCGGACCTGCTTGACGGCCTCCACCTGGACCTCGTTGCGGTCCCAGGCCTCGACGGTGATGCCGCCGTTGCTGTTCTCCACCCGCAGCTCGCCGCCGGCTCGCAAGGGGTAGGTCTTCTGGAAAGTCTCCTTGACGGTTTCCGCCGCCTGGGCGGGCGACGTCCAGGCCAGCGCCAGGGCCAGAACGGCCAGGCCGGGGGTGCGCAGTTTCTTGATATTCATTCACTCTCCTCCTTCTTCCCATCCCCCTACGGACGGCAGGGCCAAAAAGTTACAGGCATCTTTCTTGCGCGGGAAACGTTGTAGCCTCTACCCATGGAGGAGGTGGGCGTGGCCGGACAACAACAGACAGACGATCTCAAGCTGCTGCTCGCGGTGATGCCGCCCCGGGTGCGGGAGACGATCGACAGGCATCCGCGCAAGGGAGACCTGATCGAGATCGTGCTCGACCTGGGCCGCCGGCCCGAGGTGCGCTTCCCCCAGTCGGGCGAGGACATCTCCAGCGAGCCGGTCGGCCGCGACGACCTCGCCTATGTGGTGGAGAGGATCGGCCGCTTCGGCAAGGACAACCGCGCCGGCATCGAGCGTACCCTGCACCGCATCTCGGCCATCCGCAACCGGGTCGGAGACGTGGTCGGCCTCACCTGCCGGGTCGGCCGGGCGGTCTATGGCACGGTCGACATCCTGCGCGACGTGATCGAGGCGGGAGAGTCGATCCTCCTGCTCGGCCGTCCGGGCGTGGGGAAGACCACGCTTCTCCGGGAAGCCGCGCGCGTCCTGGCCGACGAGCTGAGCAAGCGGGTGGTGGTCGTGGACACCTCCAACGAGATCGCCGGCGACGGCGACCTCCCTCACCCGGCCCTCGGCCGCGCCCGGCGCATGCAGGTGCCGGCCCCCGAGCAGCAGCACGGGGTCATGATCGAGGCGGTCGAGAACCACATGCCGCAGGTGATCGTCATCGACGAGATCGGCACCACGGCCGAGGCCCAGGCGGCGCGCACGATCGCCGAGCGCGGCGTCCAGCTCATCGCCACGGCGCACGGCAACACGCTCGAAAACCTGCTCCAGAACCCGACGCTCTCCGACCTGGTCGGCGGCATCCAGGCCGTCACCCTCTCCGACGAGGAGGCGCGGCGGCGCGGCACGCAGAAGTCGGTGCTGGAGCGCAAAGCCCCGCCGACCTTCACCGTGCTGGTCGAGATCCAGGACCGCGACCGGGTGGCGATCCACCGCGACAT
>DASUNJ010000898.1:0-3556 GCA_036277235.1 Thermoanaerobaculia bacterium
TCCATGGGCGCAACCCTCAATCGCTGCCCGGAGACCTCCAAAACCGAAACCCGATGAAGCCCCACGGGGTTGGGACGATCCGGCGACCGCGTCGCGAAGACGCCCGTCAACGGCGCGGCGCGCCTGCCGCGTGGGTGCACCTGAAGCACGTCGCGCCGCGCGCGGTGAAACCAGGTCAGAACGATCAGCTCGTCGCCCACTGCTACGCCGGCCAGACCTTGCGCGACCTGGGCCGTGAGCTCCAGCCACGCTTCCGGAGCGCCTTCGTCTCCCTGGCGCGGTGCCGCCTCGAGGCTGGCCAGCTCGGACCGTACGATCCCGATGGGTTGAATCGTGTAGCTCGGTTCGCTCATGATCAGACAGACATTCCAAGCCCGAGAAAGTGGCCCTTTGCCGCTGTCTCCAAGAGGGCAGAGCGTAGATTCACCCAGTGCGCCGAGAAGTAGTCGTCTTTGAGTTGCAGGGCCAATGCCCCGCCCGCACCTTCACGGCCAAGGACTTTGGAAAGAAAGCCCGGTTGAACCTGCCGCAGCTCCGCAGCCAGGCTCGCCGCCGTGTCGAACCGCTCGACTGCCACGACGCAGCCTTGATATGCCGCCGGGGACAGGCAGCCGTACAAGCCGGACTCTGAAGGACCGCACCAGCGGGGAACCTCGACGTCCATCCCCGAGAAGTCGACGATGCTCCGAAGGGGAGCGAGGCTGGGAAGCAAGCGCGGCAGGCGCTCGAAGCCGTGGCTGAGCGATTTGTCGAGCTCCCAGGACTGATCCGTCGCCGCCTTCTCGAGCAAGCCGTTCAGAAGCGCCTGCTCAAGCTCAGGCTCCTCTTCGAGATCCTCGAAGCCAAAGAAGAGGTTCTCGTCGGGCTCCCGTCCGAAATGCCTCAAGAGCTGCTCCGCCGTCGCCCTGCTGAGCGGCCTCTCTGTTTCGAGACGGCGAATGGCCTCTTGCCACTTCTCAGGGTCGATACGATCGAGCCACCGAATCACTCCCATTCGCACGCCTCCCCACTGACTAGTGCCCTTGCTCTTCAATAGACGTGTTTTGAAAGGCGGCTATGCTCCACTTGCCGCCGTCCTTCGTCATCACCATCGTGTTCATGGCGTGACCTTTTCTCGTCTCACCGCCAACGCTGAATTCCAGGTTCCATTCCACATGTACCACTGCCACATCCGGGCGCAGGAATCGAATGCTCTTGACCGTACCGACGTTATGGCTGTCCTTATAGATGGTTGTGAAAATAGCGGCATGACCCTTCTCAATGGCTTCTCGGCCCGTGACCCTCGCGCCGTTTATCACGACATATTCGGCATCAGGGGCGAAAGGGGCAGCGAAAGCCCTGCCGTCGTGTGCGTTCCAGCCGTCTTCGACTTGCTTCACGACCTGCCGTATGGCTGTCTCATCCGGATTCGAAGCTTGCGATGCTTGCGCTTCGCTTACCTGAATGCAAACTAGCATGAGAGCTCCAACAACTGCGCTTAGTCGATCTATGCGTCGTACCATCAAACGGTTCTCCTTTAGGTCAATTGGACAACGAGAATCAGCCCACGCGCTCGGCATAGGCGTAGGTTGCAGCACCAACGACAAGGCAGACGAGAGCGACTATGTCGGCCGTAAAGACGCGACCAACTTCTGCGTTGTAGCCGCCGACAGAATAGGCGAGCCAAAGAAAGGATGAGACACTCACGAGGCCAGCTATAAACGCCGCGACTTGGAAAGAAGGCTTAAACGCTGCGACGATCAGAAACAGGCCAAGGAGGCCAAATAGCACAGCACGGTGCCTCATGAGGATTTCGCTGTTTGGCTCTGCGAAAGAGATGCCGTACAGGGTGGCGAGACGCTCACCGCCGACAACCCCGGACAGCGGCAGGAGGTGAATGAGGCCGCCTATAACAAGCGTTGCCGATACTAGATGGCGCGTTTTCGATCCTGTCCCATTCATCTACTTAGTACCCTTGGTGGATCAACTCGCTGTCACTTCGCCTGCCGGGCAAATCTCTTGGCATCTGTGGACTTTGAAGTCAGATTACATCCTTCGCTTATGAACGTCAAAGCGATAGCTCGGCATGCATATGTATACCAGCGGAGGGATGGTTTGGGACCTCCTCGGCGGCGGAAGCTGGCCATAGAAGCACCTTGAAGAGGGATTGCCTATCGCCGGCAGGCGACGTGTAAGCGCCCGGCCTGGGCGCGGCACTTCAGGAGGACAAACAGGGAGTCCACGGCCCTCGGCCGGCCTCATGCCAGAGAGGGAGACCCTCCCCTGCGCTCGGGACGAGCCAGAGGCAGGTCGATCGCCCTTCGAACACGATCGAGGAGGCTTCGCGCGCGTTGAAACGGCCGCGAGCGCGCTCGAGGACGGTCCTTTCCCCTCCAAACGGGCTTTCAAGGCGCCGCGGCAGACTTGCGGCGCCTGAAAACCGGCTCCGGCGCACCGAAGGTCACTCTTGGCGCCTGAAACATGCCTTCCTGCCCGCCCGAGGTCGCTTCGAACGCTTGAAACCAGGTTTCGGCACGCCGGAGGAGACTTCGAGCGCGTAGGATTGGAATTCAGCCCGCCCGAGAAGGCTTCGAGCCCTTCAGATTCGAATTCAACGCGCTCGGGAAGACTTCGGGCGCTTAGGATTGGAATTTGGCGCGTCCGAGAAGACTTCGAGCGCGTAAGATTGGAGTTCAACGGCCTCGATACGATTTTCGACCGTCAAAACTCCAGTTGGGCGCGCTCGCATTCCAATCCTGCGCGTCCGCTTTGACTTCGAGCCCGTCAAATTGGAATCCAGCCCGCTCGATCTGTCTTCGAGCCCGTCAGATTCCAATTCAGGGCGCTCGAAGTCTTCTCGAGCGGGCTCGACGTCAACCCCGACGCTCTGTTCGTCACTTCTACGCGCTCGCAACGAGGTCGGGCAGGTTCGCTGCCAGGGACCAGCTTCTGAAAAGCGGCCACATTCCGCGAAGCCGGAAAGACGACCCGGAGACCTGGTCCTGCTGCGGGATCCTTCAGTCGCCAGCCACCACAGTCCCCACCAATCGCTCGCTGCACGCCCCGGAGTCGACCTGCTGCGCTCGCGTGACCACGATCCAGCGGCCGTCCGGCAGGCTGGCGACGGCTCCGTCGAAGCCGATGTAGTCGGCCCCGGTGAGCGCCAGCGGCTGGCCCTGTGGGACACCTCGCGCGTCGAGCTCCTGGACGAAGAGGGCCTGGTACGGCGAATCGTCTGTGGAGCCCATGAAGAGGAGAAGGTAGCCGCCGGCCGGCGAGGCTGCCATGTCGACCACGCCGGAGACGGGAAACGAGCTGATGCGGTGGGGTCCGAACACCTTGTCGTTCAACACCGCCGTGGTGAAGCCGGCATAGCCTTCCTCGGGGCCGATGCTCGGATGGGAGATCATCGCCGCCGCTGCGAAGTTCCTGCCTTGCGCCGCCAGCACGACGTCGCCGCCGGCAACGTTGCCCACCCGGCCGGGCATCGGGAGGTTGATCGCCTTGCCCAGCGGCACTCCGTTGGCATTCAGGCGGCGGGCGGCCAGGCCGGTGAAATTCTGGCAGGTGCGGTAGG
>DASUNJ010000899.1:0-7312 GCA_036277235.1 Thermoanaerobaculia bacterium
GGAATCGTCCTCGGGCAGGGCGTTCGAGGCGCCGACGCAGACCCGCAGCGGGCAGCGCACCAGGGTATGGCCGCGGCGGAACACGCGCTCGTTGAGGATGCCGAGCAAAGTGTTGAGGATCGCGGTGGAGCCCTTGAAGACCTCGTCGAGGAAGGCGAGCTCGGCCTCGGGGAGCATGCCGGAGGTCTCGGTCTCGACGAAGCCCTCCTTGAGGCGCCGCAGGTCGATGGGTCCGAAGATCTCGCTGGGCTCGGTGAAACGGCCGAGGAGGTACTCGAAGAGGCGGGCGTCGACGGCGCGGGCGATGCGGCGCACGGCCTCGCTCTTGGCGGTGCCCGGCGGACCGATGACGAGCACGTGCTCGCCGGCCACGGCCGCGAGGGCGATCAATTCGGCGAGCGCCTCGCGCTCCACGAGCCCGCGGGTGGCGCCGGAAAGCGCGATTCGCAACGCGGCGGCGGCGTCGGTGAGGGGCTTCGTCATAGGCTGAGCTTCAGTCGGACCATCGTACGCCAGGTCCGCCGGCTCGGCAATGAAGGGTTCGCGCCACATGCTGCGTCAAGCTTCCTATATATAAGTGTCCGCAAGGGGGGTACAAATGGACAACTCGAACGCAAATCGTTGAAGCGCAACGCCTCGTGCGCATCGGCTTGGCAATCGTTCGTGATTGCTGCCCCTGTGCTGAGCGTGGCTCAACCGCCGGAAGAGCTTGCGGCCGTTCGCGTCTGCTGTGTATGCTCATCTTCAAAAGAGTAAAGGTGCAGGACGATCCGTGTCCGTCCATAAAGCCAAGCCCATGTGACGGACTTTCCGCGGAGGAAAAACTCATGGACGAGCCTTTTGCCAATTCCAACGTTCCGGTCAACAGCACCTTGAAGGTCAAGATCTCCGGGAGCGGGACTGCCAACCAGCAGTTTTTCGTGGCCCACGGGACGTTCGAGCGCCCCGACCGCAGCCGCGAAGAGTGGATGGATACCGAGCTGCGGGCCGGGCTCAGCCGTCCCCTCGCGGCAACAGGGCCCTACCTGGGCCGGCTCGACCTCCACTTCTTCAATCAGTCCACGGCTCGCGTCGAGATGGAGATCGTGGACAGCGGCGGCAACGTTGTGGACTCCTACGACGAGTCCGTCAGCCAGTCGAGCGACTTCGACCGGACCTTCATCCTGCTGGTGGTGCGCGCCCCGGCGGCAACGGCGGCGAAGAAGGCCGCGAAGAAGGCTGCCAAGAAGGCTGCCAAGAAGGGCGGCGGACAATGAAGCGGTTCGCGCTGATCCTGCTGCTGGCGCTGGGCGCCGCCGGGCCGGTGGCTGCCGTCGAGTGCGAGGACTCTGAGACTCCGGTCGAGTGCTGGACGCGGGCGATGGGGGAGAGCCGAACAGGAGCGGAGGAGCAGGTCAAGGAAGAGGAGGCCGAGGACCTCAAGGAGGAACCCACGGGCGTGCAGACCGCCGGGGAAAACCTGGCGTCCAACACCACCGACTTCCTCCCTCTGCTCGCCCTGTCCGGCCTGCTTGGCGACGTGCAGGAAGGGGAGACCCCGGGGACCTATGCCCTCGACCTCAACTTTCTAATCCCCGGTCTGGCCAAAGACAAGAACTCAAAGTTCCAGGCCCTCTACAACAGCCAGCCGATGGTGTCGACCGCTCTCGCGGAACAGATCCCCGAGGATGAGCGCGACGAGCTCGTCGGCAAGATCCAGGAGGGTCTGGGCAGCGACTCCGACTACGCACTGTCCTTCAGCTTCAGTTGGATGGACCACGGCTTCGGCCGGGGCTTCAACCAGTACCGCAGACGTGTGTCCTCCCTGGTCTCCGCCGCGGTCGCGAAGTACTTCGAAATGCCCGACAGCGAGAGCGACGCGACCCGCCTGCTGCTGGAAGTCCTCGCGGACATCCCGCAGGAGGGGGGCCAAAACCTGTTCGAGACGTCCTTCGAGGACATGGGAGAGCAGGGGCCTGAGGTCAAGGCCGCGGTGGAAGCGGCCCTGGAGCAGGAGATCGATCTGCTGGCCCGCAACCGCGCGGACCTCGCCGCCTCCGGGCTCCAGCATCTGGGAGACCTGATCGACAACCAGCCGCAGCTCACGTTTTCCGCCGTGCAGCGCTTCCGCGATCCGGTGGTGGGCGGCGACGAGACGGCCATCAAGGTAACCTACGAGTGGGGAGTCACGAACTTCAACAACGCGCTGTCCGACGACTGCCATGACGATCTCGACAAGGCGGCCCCCGAAGCCGGCGCCCGGCAGAGCTGCCTCGATGCCTACACCACCTACGTGGAGGAGAACAAGGACGCCATCGATCACGGCCAGAAGCTCTCCGTCTCCGCCGAGTACGTCGAGGTGGACGGGGAGCAATTCGATCTCCCGGACCTGGGGCTCACGGGCCTGACCCTGAAGGATGCGACGAAGCTGGTGATCCAGGCCGGCTGGAGCCGCCAGTTCGCGGCGGGAGGCTCCGGCGTGGAGCCGGTGCGGCTGGATTTCGTCGGCAAGTACGAGGACGTGAGCGACGACCCGATGCGCCGCGACCGCGGCGTCGCCACGCTGACCGTGACCCGCCAGTTCGGTGGCTTGGCGGTCCCGTTCGGGATTGTCTGGGCCAACCACGGCCAGTACCTGGGAGAGGTGGACCAGCAACTCAGCGCCCACCTGGGGATCAAGTTCGATCTGGAGGGGAACGGCGGCAATTAACCCTGCGGCTCGTAGATCGTGGGCTTGCGCGGCAGCGCGGGCTCGGGCAGGTCGTCCTCCTGGGGCCGGGGGAGGATCTGCCGCAGGTAGGGCTCGATTCCCAGGCTCTGGTTCCAGTTCGGCGGATAGCCCAGGGAGACCTCCTCGAAGCGGACGCCGTCCCGGAGGTAGCTGCCGCGGATGTGGAGGTGGCCGTAGATCACGGCCTCGGCGCGGTAGCGGACGTGCCAGTCCTCGGTGAGGCGGGTGCCGCACCAGATGGAGAAGCGCGGGATGCGCGGCAGGATCGCCAGGTCCCGCCGCAGGGGGAAGTGGTTGACGATCACCAGCGGCGCGCGGGCCGCGGCCTCGGCCAGGCGCGGCTCGGTCGCCTTCACCCGCTGCTCGCACCAGGCCTGCCGGGACGGGTGCGGATCGGGGTGGAGGAGCACCTCGTCCGAGCAGAGGAGGTTGTCCTCCGCAGCCCAGGCGATGGCCCCCGCGACCGAATCGATCTCGTCCGGCCGGAAGGTGTAGTCGTAGAGCACGAAGGTCGGCGCGAGTATGCAGTGCGGGTTTTTCCCCGACCCGTCGCCCGGCCAGGTCACGTACGGGTCCTCGGGAGTCAGCACCCCGAAATCGCGGCAGATCTGGACCTGCTTGCGGTACGTGGCCTCGCCGCGCAGGTCGTCCGCCCGGCTGGGGATCGTCCAAAGGTCATGATTGCCCGGCACCCAGAGGAGCCGGGCGAAGCGGCGGGTGAGGATTGCCAGGGCGAAGCGCAGGTGCTCCTCGGTCTCGCCCACGTCGCCGGCCAGGATCAGCCAGTCGTCCGGGTGCGGCCGCAGGGCCTGCAAGGCCTGCCGGGTCACCTCATAGCGGAGGTGCAGGTCCGCCAGCGCATAGAGCTTCATCAGTTGGGACGGAGAAGCTCCTGCACCTCGGGCGCGAAGGTCCCGCGCTCCTCCTCGGTCGCCTCCGCCACCTCCCCGGGGAGGAGCAGGGCCTGCCCGACCCCTTCGTCCGTCTGGCTCATCTCCACGAGCGCCTGGCGGACCGGCTCCACGGAATGGTCCGGATGGTAGAGCGCGCCGCCGCCCGTGGGAATGCCGAACCCCCGTGCGTGCTCGCCCGTCAGCGGCACGATCTGGCTCAGCCGGGACCAGCTCGGCTCGTCGTGGACGTCGATCACGAAGGGCACCAGGCGGAAGGTGTCGAAGATCTTCTCGTCCTCGTTCCACCCCTTGAGCCCGAGCTGCACCGCCCCGGCGGAGACGCCGATCAGCAGGGACCCGCTGTAATAGCGCTGCGCGACCGCATCGCGCAGGCCGGTGCGCTCGAACACGTCCCACCCCCGCTCCACGTCGCCGCCCGCCAGGAGGATCAGGTCGGCCTGGTGGAGGAAGGACCGGTCTTCCGGTTGGGGATCCGAGGGGATCAGCCGGCAGTCGCGGATGCCGATCTCCTCCATGGCGGCCTCGAAGAGCTGGTAGAACTCCGGCGCGTCGCCGTTCGAGGCTCCGAGGTAGGCGGCCTTGAAAGGACGGCTATCCCCATCGGTGCCGTCGGCCTCCAGGAGCCGGCGGGCGCGGGCGAGGAACAGCTCCTCGTTCTCCTCGCGCCAGAAGAGGAGCTGACTGTCGGCCAGCAGGAAGATCGGCTTCACGTTTGACATGGGCGGTATCCTACTCGGCATAGCCGAGAGCGCGAAGCCTGGCGGCGCTCTCCGCGTCGATCTGGGTGGCGAGCACCCGGTCCGACGCGGTCAGGCCCTTGGTGACCGAGGCCATCCAGGTCCGCAGGTCGGCGGAGACGGACGCGGCCCGCACGCCGAGGCTCCGGATCTCCTTCGGGTCCTTGAGCAGGTCGAACAGCCAGCGTCTCTTTTCCCCAATCCGGAAGATTTCCTTGCGCGAGCCGGTGAGCACCGCCACCTCGAGCAGCCCCTTTCGGCGGGCGCTCTTGGCCTCCTGAGCCGAGAGGACCGCTCCCTTGTGGGCCTGGAACAACATGACTCGGTCGCGCGGCGGCTCGGCCCCGCGGGTGA
Organism: Thermoanaerobaculia bacterium; assembly: GCA_036277235.1. Lineage (GTDB taxonomy): Bacteria > Acidobacteriota > Thermoanaerobaculia > Multivoradales > UBA5704 > DATMER01. The sequence goes on from DASUNJ010000899.1 coordinate 4,716, forward strand.
GGACCGGCGTCCAGTCGTACCCCCGGAACGTGCCCGGGACCGGCAGGCCCGCCAGGCCGAGCACGGTCGAGGCCACGTCGATGTTCAAGGCCGGCGCCTCCACCACCCCGGGCCGGACCTTGCCCGGCCAGACGAACCCCAGGGGGATGCGCAGCGTGGGCTCGTAGAGGTTGCGGCCATGGCCCCAGTAGGAGTGCTCGCCCAGGCTCTCTCCGTGGTCGGCTGAAAATACGATCAGGGTGTTGGCCGCGAGAGACGGATCGCGCTCGACCGCGGCCAGCAGCCGGCCCACCTGATGATCCGTGAAGGCGACCTCGGTGTCGTAGCGGTCCTGGCGCGAAACCTCCGACTTGCCTATGGGAATGCCGAGCCGGCCCGCGAAATCCTCCTGGAGGCGATAGGGGGCGTGGGGCTCCACGTAATGGACCCAGAGGAGAAACGGCCGCCGGTGGTCCTCTCGATGCTCCGCCAGCCAGGCGAGCGACGCCTCGGTGAGGTCCTCGGCCGTGGCCTCTCCCTTGAACATGCCGAACCAGCGCTTGCGGCTGAACACCTCGTCATAGCTCTGGAAGTGGTCGCCCAGGCCGGAGATGCCGTTGCGCAGGGTCCAATTGCCCACGAAGGCGGCGGTGCGGTAGCCGCGGCGGTCCAGCACGCGGGCGGCCGAGGTCGCATCCGGCCGCAGGCGGAGGCCGTTGCGCGTGGCGCCGTGCTCGTGCGGATGGAGCGAGGTGAACATCGAGCAGAGCGACGGATTGGTCAGCGGCTCGACCGTCCGCGCCTCGGTAAACCGCACTCCCTGGGCGAGCAGGCGGTCCAGGTTCGGCGTGGTCGGCCGGCGGTAGCCGTAGGAGGACAGCCGGTCGGCGCGCAGCGTGTCGATGGTGACGATCAGGACGTTGGGAAAGCGCTGCGCGGGCTGGGCGCGCTGCGCCGGAGCGCTCGCGGGCAGGGCCAGGACGAGGCCGATCAAGAGGGCGAGGGCCGTGGTGCGGCCCCTCACCCCCCTGGCCCCCCTCTCCCATCGCACTCCCGCCCAACCGGGAGAGGGGGGAAGGTGCGAGACGAGAGGGCGGGGGCGCCCCTCTCCCGGGGGAAGGGTGTGCGATGGGAGAGGGGACGGGGGTGAGGGGTTCCCTCTGGTAATCTCCTCCGCATGGAGGAGATCCGGCCGGATACCACGCCCAAGGAAGCTCCGGCGGTCGAGAAGGAAGCGGCGGCACGCAGCGGCGAGCCTCCGCGCTGGGGCAAGGGGACCGAAAACCCGGAGGACGGCCGGTTCCTCGAAGGTCCGCAGACCCGCACCTCCGAGCTCAGGCGCCTGTTCCGGATCGGCGCCGACTTCATCCGCGGCTTCCGGGCGCTCCACTTCGTGGGCCCCTGCGTGACCGTGTTCGGCTCGGCGCGGTTCCCCCAGGACCACCGGTACTGTGCCATGGCCCGCGAAGTGGGCCGGCGCCTGGGCCGGGCGGGGTTCACGGTGCTCACCGGCGGCGGCCCCGGCATCATGGAAGCCGCCAACCGAGGCGCGCGCGACGTCGGTGCTCCGTCCCTCGGCCTCAACATCATCCTGCCCCACGAGCAGAGTCCCAATCCCTACCTGGACCGCTGGGTGGAGTTCCGCTACTTCTTCGTGCGCAAGGTGATGCTGGTCAAGTACTCCTACGCCTTCGTGGTCCTGCCGGGCGGCTTTGGCACCCTGGATGAGATCTTCGAGTGTGCCACCCTGATCCAGACCGGCAAGATCCGGAGCTTCCCCCTGGTGGTGATGGGGAAGGACTACTGGAAACCCCTGTCGGATTTCATCTGCCATGGCATGGTCCAGGAAAAGACGATCCTTCCCGCTGATTGCGAGCGGATCCTGTTTACCGATTCGGTCGACGAGATGATGGACCGCATCATGAGCGCCGCGACCCAGGAGCTCGGGCTGGTCTGGGAGGCGGCCCCTCGCTGGTACTTCGGCGAAGGCCATTTGCAAAAGCCGCGCCTCGACGTCTCCACCGATCCGTCCTCCGGACCTGGATACAAAGCATAACTTGCTCTGCGGCCGGTCCTGAGCTAGCCTTCGATTCCAGATTCTTCCAGGAGCGAGCCGCACCCCTCATGCCCCGTACCCAACGCAAGATCTTTGTCCTCGACACCTCGGTCATCCTGTACGACTTCAACGCGATCAACAACTTCCAGGAGCACGACGTCGCCATCCCGATCACCGTGCTCGAGGAGCTGGACCAGTTCAAGAAGGGGAACTCGGTCCTCAACATCCAGGCGCGGGAGTTCATCCGCTGGCTCGACCGGCTGGCCGGGCGCAACATGCTCAACGACTGGATCCCGCTCGACGGGCCGGCACGGGGCAAGTTCCGCGTCCTGACCGAGGAGCGGGCGCACATCGACGCCGCCGAGATCTTCGGCGCCAAGAAGGCGGACCACCGCATCCTGAACGCCGCCATCGGCCTCACCCGCGCCGAGCCCGAGCGCCGGGTCATCCTGGTCAGCAAGGACATCAACCTCCGCCTGAAGGCGCGCGCCTTGAACGTGGTGGCCGAGGACTACGAGACCGTCAAGATCAAGGACGTCGACCACCTCTACAAGGGGAAGTC
>DASUNJ010000900.1:0-5339 GCA_036277235.1 Thermoanaerobaculia bacterium
GGCGGTCCCAGGGGGTTCATAGCCGCGCCCGCAGCTTCCCATAATCGATCTTGCTGTTGTGCCGGGGATCGACCGGCAGCGGCTCGCGGGTGAGCCGGATCTCGTCCACGGCCTGCCCGGCCGCGGCGAGCCGCGATTGGATATCCTTTTTGATCTCCTCCCCCGCCTCCGTCTCGATCACCAGCACCACCCGCTCCCCCAGCCCCACGGCCGCGGCCTTCCGGATGCGGGAATCTTCCCCCTGGGCCGCCTGCTCGACGAGCTGCGGATGGATCAACTCGCCTCCGCGGCGGATCGTGGAGTGGACTCGCCCTGCGATCCAGAATCGGCCCTGGCCGTCGAAGTAGCCGGTGTCTCCCATGCGGTGCCAGATGGTGCCGTCCGCATCCGTGATCTTGTTCTCCTGCACGGCCTTGGGATTGCGGTAGTAGTCGCGGCAGACGTGATCGCCGGTCACCACGAGCTCGCCGATCTCTCCTTGCGGCGCGCCTCCGATGGGAATCAACCTGGCACGGATGCGCTCGATCGGCTTCCCGGCGCAGAAGCCCGGACCCTTCAGTTCCAGGCGTTCCTCGGCGGAGATGTGGGCCACGGGCTCGGCCTCGGTAGAGCCGTAGGCAATGAGAATCTCGGTGCCGGGAAAGGCACGGCGCCAGGCGACGAGCTGGGCGTCGGAGACCGGGGCGCCGCCGGTCAGGATGCGCCGGAGACCTGGATTCTCTCCGGTAGCGGCCAGACGGTCGAAGAACGGGGGCGAGGCCGTGCAGGTGGTCACGCCGTGCTCCTTCATCTGGCCGAGGATCGCGGCGGCATCGACCCGGTCCACCCGGCGGAAGTCCATGGTTGGCACGACCGAGGGCACCCCGAGCGCGAGGTTGTTGAGCGCGAAGACGGGGAACATGGGCATGTCCACGTCTCCTTCTCTGGCGGGAAACTCGGCGGCGAGGGCGCGGTGCTGCGCCAGGAGAAAGCGGTGGGTGCGGTTCGCCCCCTTGGGCTCGCCGCTCGATCCGCTGGTGAAAGTGATCAGCGCCGGATCGTCCGGCTGCGAGTCGTGGACCGCGCCGTCCCCCGCGGGCTCTTCGATCTCGGTCAGGGTACGGCGGGCGGGAATCGGACCCAAACGCCTGCCCGTGGTCACGGTGATCGGAATCGATCCGGAGAGCAGGCGCAGCGCATGGCTCCTGGGGATGCCCAGCCACGCCCGCGGCTCCGCGAAGGCCGCAAAGGATGCGATCTGTTTCCAGCCGATCCAGGGGTCCACGAAAACAGCGATCGCTCCCAGGTCGAACAGCGCCAGCATGGCCACGTAGAGGTCGATCGACATGGGGATCATGACGATCGCCCGGTCCCCCGGCTGCAATCCCTCTTTCTGGAGTCCGGCCGACGCTCGGTCGATGCGCTCGCGCAGGGCGGAAAACGTGATCGATCGTTTACCCAGGATCAGGGCCGGGCGGTCAGGATGGCGCCGAGCCACGTCGGCGAGGATGGAGAGGACGTTGTGACCCCTCACCCCCTGGCCCCCTCTCCCATCGCACGCCCTCCGGCCTTCGGCCGGCCCCCGGGAGAGGGGGAACGCATGCATGTCTCAGAGGCTGCGATCGGCCATTCAGGTTGGGATACGTCCCCCCTCTCCCGGTTGGGCGGGAGTGCGATGGGAGAGGGGGATAGGGGGTGAGGGGTCATGCCAGCCGGTACAGATGATATTGCCGCATCACGCGCCCCGTGCCGCCGTCCATCTCGCCCGAGGGGTTGCCTTCGCGGAACAGGCAGTGGTTGGCGAAACGGTAGCCCTTCTCGCGCGCGATCCGGTGCCCCTGGCCCATGAGGGCGGCTCCCAGGCCGGCGCGGCGGTGCTCGGGCAGGACGCCGACGGTTTTCATGTTCACCGCGTCGGCCTCGTTGCGGTGAAGGAAGAAGCGCAGCAATGCGAGGGGGTCCCGCCGGCCGCGCATCGCGGCCACGGCACGGAAACGGTCCGGGAAGGCGAAGAGGAAGCCGACGTCCTCCCCTGCCGGGGATCGTGCGAACCAGACGAGGTCGGGATCGAGCAGGCTGCGCGCTCCAGCATAGAGGGCGAAGAACTCCTCCTCGGGGATGTCCGTGTAGAGGAAGTTGCGGGCGAAGATGCGGACCGAGATCGAGTAGATCGTCCGCAGCTCCTCGCGGAACCTGCCCGGATCGAGCCGGCGCAGCCGGTATCCCGCGGCGAGCGCCGCCTGCCGCTTCGGCTCCAGGAAGTCCGCGACGGGCCCGGCCTCCACCCGCTTCGAGAGATAGCGTTCCAGCACCGTAAAACCGTGCGACTCCCAGAGCGCCGGATAGTACGGCGGGTTCCAGGGTTCCAGCAGAAAGGGCGGATCGTCCCAGGGGCCGACGTTGAGCCGGTGCTTGTGCCAGGTGTCGCCGTCCATGGGACCGATCACCGCGCCCGCCCCGGTCTCCCGCAGCCAGGCGATGGAAGCATCGAAGAGCCGCGCTACCGCCTCCTCGCTCCCGGACAGGGCCTCGAAGAATCCGAGCATTCCGAAGGGAAACCCGTTCTCGTCCCTGAGCGTGGGCGAGCGGCGGGCTACGATCCTTGCCGAGGGGCGGCCATCCTCCAGCGCCACCCAGGCTCTCTGGGCGTCAACGAAGTCGGGCCGGAAAAGGCTGGCGAGCACGTCCTTTCGGGTCGGCGCGACCTGGTGGACCTCGGATGGAAGGCCGAGGAAGGTCTCCAGGTTACGGTCGGCAGTGACTTCTAGCAGGATTACCGGCACGCTTCTACATCAGCGTCGCGCCGGGACGGCGGGAGAAGAAGGGCTTGAAGGCAAGGAGCCAGAGGCCCGAGTAGTCGCGCATCAGGCGCATGCGGAGGATCTCGACCAGGCGCGCCTCGGCTCCGTCGCCGGAGAGGATGAGCTCGTTCATCATATGGCTGAAGCGCCAGAGGTACTCGTCCGCCAGCCGCGCGGTCTTCCGGGCGCGGAGATAGATCGGCGACTCGCCCGTGATCGAGGTCTCGTCCATGATGCCGGTGATCTCGTGCGCCTCCTCGTTGACCCGCACCCGGAGCGCCGCGGCTTCCAGCAGGAACTGCTCCAGGCGGACGTCCTGCTCCCGCTTCCCGAAAACGCGCCGGAAGGCGACCACCTCGCGCGGCTCCAGGCGCAGGGGGAAGATTTCGGGCAGCAGCACGATCTTCTCGGGCTGCAGCTCCTGGCTGGTGTCGTGGAGCGCCTTGACCAGCCGCCGGAAGGGGTCGCCGAGGACGTCTTCCACATCGCCGATATTGCCGAGGGTCATCTGCGAGATGTCGGCGGAGCCGCTCAGGACCTGCTCGGCGGTGCCCAGGAACTCGGGAGGCGTGATGCGTTGCGCCCCGGTGACCTTCTCGACGGGCTCGGAACGGCCGGCGGTCAGGCGGGGCAGCAGCTCGCGCACGCGCTGGCGGATCTGGGCGATGTCCTCCAGCTTGAACTCTTCGCGCTGGAGCTGGCGCTCGAAGCGCTCGATGGCCTCGCGGAACTCCCCCAGCTCCTGGTCCAGCTCGCGGTCGACGGACACCTCGCGCTCTAGCTCGAAGACCCGCTGGTACTCGGCCACGATGCGCTGCTCTTCCTGCCCGTAGAGCCGGTGGATCCGGTTCTTGAGGGCGAGGTTCGTGTCCTGGATGGCGAGGAGCAGCTCGGGCTCGAAATAGAGGCTCCCGAGCCCGTGCTTGAGGTCGCGGTAGCGCCGGATGAGGCCGTTCGAGTTCAGGACTTCGAGCCCCTCGATGCGCGCGGCCTCGGCCCGGATGCCGTCGATGGCGGAGCGCTTCTCGCGGATCGTCTCGGCGCCGGGATGGGGGGCGCCGAGCTGGGCCCAGAGCCCCTGGAAGATTTCGGAGAGGTGGCGGTAGTCGCTGAGCCGGGGCTCGCCGCCGTGGTCGTCCTCCTCTTCGCTCAGGCGGGCGAGAAGGAAGTCCACCTTGTCGAGGCGGTCGGGGTCCCAGCCCTCGCCGCGCTGGACGTAGAGGTAGAACTTCACGAGCTGCGTGAGGATCTTCTCGTCGTAGGAGCGCACGCGGCGGAAGAACTGGCGCAGCAAGTCGGGAGTGACTCTGTTATCCTCCGCGTCGAGCGCCTCCATCAGGTCGGCCAGCCGCCGCTCGATCCCTTCAAGCCGGTTCCGGATCCTGTCGCTTTCGGAGGCGTGCAGGCTCTGAGAGATCTCCTTCAGCCCGGCGTAGAGGTCCTGGAAGTCGGTCGAGTACGGATCTTCCATCCGCTGGAGGAGGCTCTTGTTGATGCTCTGGAGGAACTGGTGGAACGTCCATCCCGCCCGGAAACGGTGCGAGACGTCGGCGTAACGGCGGTGGAGAGCGCTGAGCTCCTGGACGGTCGCCATGTGATTTCCAATTCGCTAGAAGCTCTGAGGATATTACGACATGGCGATGGGAAAGGAAAACGTCCGGATCCTGATCCCGCAGGAGGACCTGGAGCGGCGGGTCGCGGAGATGGCCGAGGAGATCAACCGTGACTTCGCCCATGCCTCCGATACCGAGGGTCTGGTCTGCATCGGCGTGCTCAAGGGGTCGGTGTTCTTCCTCGTCGACCTGCTCAAGAAGCTGACCTTCCCGGTCACGGTCGATTTCTTCCAGACCGCCAGCTATGGCAGCAGCATGACTGCCGGCGAGGTCCGCATCCGCAAGGACGTCGATCTCGCGATCCGCGGCAAGGACGTGCTGTTGATCGAGGACATCGTGGACACCGGCCATACGCTCCGCACGATTCTCGGACTGCTGCGCTTCCGCGGCGCGAAGAGCGTCCGCCTCTGCGCCCTGCTCGACAAGGCCGAGCGGCGGGAGGTGGACGTGCCGATCGACTACTGCGGCTTCACGATCGAAGACCTGTTCGTGGTGGGCTACGGGCTCGATTTCGACGAGCGCTACCGCAACCTCCCCTACATCGGCGTATTGGAGATGGATTGATGCGATTCCTTCACACCGACAGCGCCCCCAAGGCCATCGGCCCCTACTCCCAGGCCGTGGCCCTCGACGGCTGGCTCTATACCTCCGGCCAGGTCGCCATCGATCCCGTCACCGCCGAGCTGGTGGACGGCGGCTTCGAGGCCCAGGCCCGGCGGGTGTTCGAAAACCTCCGCCAGGTCCTGGCGAGCGCCGGCTGCAACTTCCAGGACGTGGTCAAGGCCACGGTCTACGTGATCGACCTCGGCGACTTCCCGAAGCTGAACGCGATCTATGCCGAAATCATGGGAGAGCACCGGCCTGCACGGTCGACCGTGCAGGTGGCGGCGTTGCCCAAGGGGGGGTTGGTGGAGATCGATCTGGTAGCGAAGGTGCCGGCGGTTTG
>DASUNJ010000901.1:0-2150 GCA_036277235.1 Thermoanaerobaculia bacterium
GCAGCGCCCTGGCGTGCGGCCGAGACGACGATCTCGACGTGAACCCCCGCCCGAGCGAGCATGTCCACGAGCGTATCGATGCTGAAGAGATCGATCCTTCCTCGAACGAGGTTGCTGATCCGCGGCTGGGTGACCCCGAAGACACGGGCAGCCTCTGCCTGGGTGAGATTGCGGTCCTGAATGAGCTTCCGAAGTGCGATCATGAGGTCTGAACGAATGCGCAGATGCTCGGCCTCCTCCGGCTCGAAGCCGAGATCGGCGAAGACATTGCCGCTGGATGGCGTTATCTTGGAACCCATGGTGCCGCTACCTCCGATTTGCCACGACATCCTTGTAGCGCTCGCGCGCAAGGTCAACATCTTTCCCTGGAAGCTGTTGCGTCTTCTTCTCGAAGGCGTGCAAGACGTAGATCCCTTCTGCGAACTTGGCCACGTAGAACACCCGGTGCTCCAGGCGGGTCCGGATCCTCAGCTCATAGACGCCGGGACCTACGCTCGGAAGCGCTTTCCAGTCATCGGGCTCGAGGCCCTGCTGGACCAGGTGCAACTCGTGGCCGGCAATGCGTCTGGCGTCCCCTGGAAACGCCCTTACATCTTGGAGAGAAGACCCCAGCCAGAAGAGCGCTTTCATGCCGTCCTCGCCTAGTATACAAGTTCTTGCATAGCGCGGGACCCGGCTGGCTCCGCGGCGCTGGTGAGAAATTACGTCAGGCGATTATAGCTTGCCCTGGCGACGACAAACATGTGATCCTCAGGGGAGACGTCAGCATGCACACAGCCGTCAACATCCTCGTCGCCGTCGTGGCCCTCCTGCACCTGTACTTCCTGGTGCTGGAGATGTTCCTGTGGACGAAGCCGTTCGGCCGGCGGACGTTCGGGCTCACTCCCGAGTTCGCCCAGGCGTCTAGGTCACTGGCCGCCAATCAGGGGCTCTACAACGGCTTCCTCGCCGCGGGGCTGATCTGGTCACTTCTGGCCGAGCATCCGTTCGACTTCTGGCTCCAGCTCTTCTTCCTCACCTGCGTCATCGTCGCCGGGGTCTATGGCGCGGTCACGGTCAACCGGAAGATCCTCTGGATTCAGGCCGCGCCGGCGCTCCTGGCCCTGGTCCTGATCCACATCCCACACTGAGCACTTCGGCAAGGTGAAGGTGGTCCGGATCAAGTGAGAGCCTCTGATCTCCTTATCAGCGAATGTGCCAAGCTTCAGCCGGCCGAAGAGCGGGCCGCCGCGGAGGAGTTCTTCGCGGGTGAGGCTGAATGGCCCGGGTTACCCGCAGTCTGCGCCGTTGGGGTACGCTTCCGGCTCCATGCGGCGCAACGACTCTCTCCTCGACCTCTTCCTCGAGCTCCAGATCCTGGACCGGGTCCCCCGCAGCGGGTACGTGCTGCGCGGGGTTCACGACCCTGAGAGCGTGACCGAGCACAGTTGGCACGTGCTCTTCCTGGTCTGGGCTTTGGGAACACGGATCGACGGGATCGATCTCTCCCGAGCCGTGGAGATCGCCCTGGTCCACGACCTCGCCGAGCTGCGGGTGGGCGACCTGCCTCGCACAGCCTCTCAGTACTTTCCCGAGGGGGCGAAGAAGTCGGCCGAGATGGCCGCCATGAACGACGTCCTGGCTCCACTCCCGGAGCGGGCGCTCGACCTCTACCGCGAGTATCAGGACGGGACGACGCCCGAGGCCCGGCTGGTCAAGGCCTGCGACAAGCTGCAGCTCATGCTCAAGGTGGCGGTGTACGAGCGCTGGGGCACCGGCGCCCTCGCCGAGTTCTGGGACAACCCGGACAACTTCCCCGACGGGGGCTTTGCGGTGGTTCAGGAACTGTTCGAGGAGCTGCGGAGGAAGAGGAAAGGACATCAAGGACCATAAGGACATCAAGGACACAACCTCTGTCCTTGGCGTCTTTGTTGTCCCTGGAGTCCTTGTTGTCCTTTACTGATCCAGCCGGATTCCGCGCTTGCCCATCAGCCGCCTGAGCTTGTCATAGAGGTTCTGCCCGAGCAGCGACTGCGCGGTCTGGGAGAGGTCGCGCAGGACGATCCGCAGATCCTCCGGGCCGCTCCAGTGACGGCGGGCGTAGGGCTCCAGCTCGCCCCCGAAGGTCTGGGAGAGGACCGCGGTCGCCAGCACCAGGTCGTCCATGAAGC
>DASUNJ010000902.1:0-2482 GCA_036277235.1 Thermoanaerobaculia bacterium
CGGGGCTTGGCAATGCAAAGCCAGTCCGTATAGGCAGAGGGTGCTACGTCAGCTCCAGCTCCATTTCCGCCTCCGCCACCTGCTTCTCGAACACCGGGCTGCTGATCCTCTCCTTCAGCCGGTCGGTGACCGGGAAAGCCATGGGCATGCTCCGCCAGGCCACGAAGGTGCCGGTGCGGCGGTTGACGACGCGCTTCTGTTCGACCGCGTGCGTGGCCTCGGGCAGGGGAATGCCGGCGAGCGCCTTTTCGAGCGCCCGCATGAAAGCCTCGTCCTCGGGGCTCAGGAAGCGGAGGTATTTTCTCCCCTGGCAGGCCGTGTGGTAGTAGGCGGGCACGAAGAGCAGGCCGTCGAGCCCCAGGCGGTCGCAGGCGACGACGAGCAGGGACAAGACATCCGGCAGCACTCCCAGGCCGGGATGGTTCTGCCCCGGCAGCCGGGGGCGCCGGGCCGTGAAGCGGGCGCGCGGGTTCTGCATCAGCAGCCATTCGATCCGGAGGAGCGCCGCGTCCTGGACGGTCGCGCGGTCGATCCGCACCCGCCCCTCGATGAGCAGCTCGGTCTTGCGCTCGTCCCCGTACATGCGGACCGTGTCTCCGGCCGTGCTGTCCAGGTCGAACTCCAGACACGGGGAGTAGCCGAGAGCGCGCAGGCGGTCCAGGAGGCCGGCGCGCTCCAGGGTCAGCTCCATGCCCTGGAGCGAGTAGTAGCCGAGGAGCCGCCGCGGCCGGTGGACGGCGGCCATGCCGGGGAGGATGTCGTCCGCCGTGAGCCCCCAATCCCCCTCGGTGGGCTCGCCGGTCAGCTCGTGCGGCGCAATTTCCCGGGCGAGCTGGCGGTAGCGGGTGAGCGTGATCTCCTCCGTGGTCGGCGGCTCCAGCGCCTTGCCCTTGTTGAGCAGGATGGAGAAGAAGCGCGCGCTGTAGCGCCAGGCGTTCAAGCCGTACCCGCCGGCGAGGACGATCGCCAGGGGGAGCCTCTGCTGCCCGTCGCGCACGCAGGAGAGGACGAAGCGGTCGCGCTCCAGCATTCCCTTGGCCGAGATCTTCCAGTTGCCGATCTGGTCGTCCGCCGCCGGATCGCTGCCCGCGAGATAGAAGACGAGCTCGGGCCGGAACGCCTTCAGGACCGGGGGCAGGTGAGCATGGACGGCTTCCAGGTACTCGGCGTCCTGGACCGGGCCGGCCAGCTCCACGATCGTGGCCTCGACCGCATCGGTCGAGCCGTTGGTCTGGTTGTGGATGGAGAAGGTGTGGACCGTCGGGTCCGCGGCGAAGAGGGAGCGGGTGCCGTCGCCGTCGTGGAGGTCGAGGTCGACGATCAGGATCCTGCCCTGGAAGCCGCCCGCCCGCAGCTCGGCGATGGCGACCGCCACGTCGTTGAAGACGCAGAACCGCTCCCCCCGAGAGGCGAAGGCATGGTGCAGCCCGCCGCCGACGTTGATGCCGATGCCGACTCCTCCCTCCTGAGCAAGGGCGAGGCGGGCGGCGAGCAGGGTGCCGCCCACCATGAGGCGCTGGGTGTCGAGGATGCGGTCCGCCGAGTCCTCGGCGAGCTGGAAGCCGACGACGGAGGTCAGGGCGGCGGGGCTGTTCAGGGAGTCCAGGTACTCGTCCGAGTGGACGCGGCGGAGGTGGCGGAACGTCGCGGGCTCGGGGCGGTGGACGGCGCGGGCATTGAGGAGCCCGGTCGAATCGAGAAAGGTGAGGATGCGCTCGCCGCGCCGGGAGTCGTACGTGGCCCCCGGCAGCTCGAGCTGATACCGCCGGCTGTAGACGAAACCCACCTGCAAGCGCAGGAGCAGCCGCCGCCGGCCGCGCCGCAGCCACCGCTCGATCCTCGATGGGGCGCCCACGGGGGGGAGCTTAGCTCACTTCATCCGCACCCAGGTCGCCCCCCGGGTCTCCGCATCCCCGAACGCCTCCACCCGCGGATCGCGGCCGAGGAGGGTGCGCACGGTCTGCCGCTGCACGCCGATCCCCTTGCCATGGATGATTCGCAGATCGCGAAAGCCGCGCTCGTAGGCGGCGTCCAGGTAATCCCGGACCACGTCGGCGACCTCGGAGGGCCGGAAGCTGTGGAGGTCGAGCACGTCGGTGATGGCAAGCTCCACGGCTTCCTCCCAGCCGGTCTCCTCCTCCTCGGTGTCTTCCTCCATGTGGCTATAATAGGGCTGTCCAACCATGCGCAAAGCCAAGGAAGCCGCCGAAAGCGCGCTGCGTGAGAGCGAGGAACGTTTCCGCGCGGTGGTCGCCGCGCTGGAAGAGGGCATCGTCCTCTACGAGGCGGACGGCTGCATCTCGAGCTGCAACTCGTCGGCCTGCCGCATCCTGGGCTTGCGCGAGGACCAGCTCATCGGCCGCACGTCGCGCAATCCGGCGTTGCAGGCGGTGCGCGAGGACGGCAGCCCGTTCGAGGCCGAGAGCCATCCGGCCACGATCACGCTGCTCACCGGCCTGCCCTGCTCGCGGGTCGTCATGGG
>DASUNJ010000903.1:0-12743 GCA_036277235.1 Thermoanaerobaculia bacterium
GCTCCGGCAGGTCTCGCCGTCCACCAGGACGGCGGGCAGGCGAACCTGCCAGGAAATACCCTGGGGATAGGAGGGCCACCGCGCAATCCGGGTCGGGGTGCTGCGCGCGAGGTTGTCCGCCCAGAACGCCTCCTCCTCCTCCGAGGAGATGGCCAGGCGCTCGGCGGCCACGAAATCGCGATAGGCGAGGCGCGGTGGCTCCATCTCGGCCCAGACCGGCCGCCCGAGGAGAGCCAGATACTCGCGGAACAGCTCCGTCAGGAACACGGCGACGCTCCAGCCGTCGAGAATCGAATGGTGGAAGGAAAGGGAAAGCTGGATCTCCTCCTCGGTCAACCGGTGGATCTGAACGCGGAAGAGCGGTGGCCGCGCCCATACGAAGGGGCGGCGCCTTTCGCTTTCGAGCCATTGGCGCAACGCCACCTGCCGCTCCTCCACGCCGAGGGGACGCAGGTCGTCGATCTGCAGCGGCACCGGCACGGAGCGGTGCACCAATTGGAGCGGTTCGCTGAAACCGGTCAGGGCGAACGAGGTCCGCAGCACCGGGTGCCTGGCCACGAGGCGCGCGAGCGCCGCTTCGAGAGCGGCCGCCTCGAAAGGTGCCCGCAGGTGGTACGAGAAAATGTCGTGATACAGGGCGGCTTCGGGAGAGCGTTCACTGTGGAAGAGCATGCCCGCCTGCAGCCTCGCCAGCGGGTAGGCGTCCTCGACGTCCCTCGGCAGCCGGTTTCGCTCCTGCTCCGCGATCAGGGCGAAGGGGGGAACCGACTCCCACGTCGTTTCCCCTGTGCTGAGAACGCGCGCCAGGTCCCGCAGGACGGGATGCTCGTAGATCTGTTGCAGCGACAGCCGGAGCCGGCGGTCGCGCGCCAGCGAGAGCACTCGCAGGCTCAGGATCGAGTCCCCCCCGAGAGAGAAGAAGCTGTCGTGGCGGCCGACTCTTCCGACCTTCAGAACCCCGGCCCAGATCTCGGCAAGCGCGCGCTCGCCTTCTCCTTCAGGCGGTTCGAAGGACGCCTCCGGCCGGTTGCGAGAGGGCGCAGGCAGAGCCCGGCGATCCACTTTGCCGCTCGCGGTGAAGGGGAGCGCGGCAAGGAAAACGAACAGTGCCGGCACCATGTGGTCCGGCAACCGCAGAGCGAGGGCCGCCTTGAGCTCGTCAGCCGAAGGGGCTTCCTCGCTTCTTGCCACCACATACGCGATCAGCCGCCGGTGTCCCTCCTCCCACTCCTCCACCGTGACGGCCGCATCTCGCACGCTCGGCTGTTGCCGCAACACAGCCTCGATCTCCCCCAGCTCGATCCTGAAACCGCGCACCTTGACCTGGTGGTCGATGCGTTCCAGGTACTCGATTTCTCCGCCCGGCAGCAGGCGGACACGGTCGCCCGTCCGGTACAGGCGGGCTCCCGGCTCCCCGCCGTGCTGATCGGGCACGAAGGCGCGCGCGGTCAGGTCGGGGCGCCCCAGGTAACCTTGCGCGAGGCCGACGCCGCCGATCGCCAACTCGCCAGGAATGCCCCGCGGAGCAAGGCCGAGCTGGCCATCGAGGACATAGATCTGGAGGTTGGAGATCGGGCGGCCGATCGGCACGCCGCTCCGCTCGTCACCGCGGACGCACGGCCAGGCAGTGACGTCGACCGACGCTTCGGTGGGACCATAGAGATTGTGCAGCTCGACCGACAGGCGGCTCAGAGACTGGTCCCGCAGGTCGTCGGTCAGGGCCTCGCCGCTGCAGATCACCAGCCGCAGGCCGGCGCACGCGCTCAGGTCAGGCTCGGCGAGAAACTGACGCAGCATGGACGGGACGAAATGAACGACCGTGACGCCGTGGCGGCCGATCGTGTCGGCGAGATAGCGCGGGTCCCGGTGCCCTCCCGGCCGCGCCACGACGAGGCGGGCGCCGGTCAGGAGCGGCCAGAAGAACTCCCAGATCGAGACATCGAAAGTGAACGGCGTCTTCTGCAGAACGGCGTCGAGCGCGGTCAACCCGTACGCCTGCTGCATCCAGAGCAACCGGTTGCAGATACCGCGGTGCGGCACGACGACCGCCTTGGGACGGCCGGTCGATCCCGAGGTGTACAGGACGTAGGCCGGGTCGTCCGGGCCCGCCCCGCCGTCAAAGCCGTCTCCGGCCGGTGCGTCGAGACCTCGGTCGCGGAGGTCGACCGCGAGGACGGGCACGGAGGTCTCGGGCAGATCGCCGAGAAGGGAGTCCTGGGTCAGCAACGCCGCGACCCCGGAGTCTTCGATCATGAACGCGAGGCGCTCCTGGGGGTCCTCGGGGGACAGCGGCAGATAGGCGCTGCCCGTCTTGAGCACTGCCACGAGCGCCACGACCAGCTCGGCCGAGCGCTCCATGCAGACGCCGACCCGGTCGCCCCTGCCGCACCCCAGCTCCCTCAACCGGCGGGCGAGCCGGTCGGCGTGGCGGTCGAGCTCGCGATAGGTCAGCTCGCTTTGCTCGGAGAGCACGGCGACTTGCTCCGGAGTGCGTTCGACCTGCGCTTCAAGGAGCCGGCACAGGCTGGTCTCGTGAGCGAGGGGGGCCGCGCTGTCGTTGAGCTCCCGGAGGAGCTGGTGGCGCTCGGCCTCCGCGAGGATGGGCAGCTCGCCGAGGGGGCCGTCGGAGACGGTGACGAGGGCGGCGATCACGTTGTGCAGGTGCTCGAGCAGCCGGGCGATCTCGACGGCATCGAAGATCCTGCGATCGAAGCTGACGCGCAGGCGCAGGGTCTCCGCCATCTCGGCGGTCACCGTCAGTGGATAACTGGTGCTCTCGATCTGCTGAGTTTCGCTCACCCTCAGCGCGGGCCCCTCCCCGGTGCGCCGTCTCAGCGCCGGGTAGTTCTCGAACACGAACAGGGTGTCGAACAGCGGCGTTTCAGGCGGTATACCGCTCCACTTCTGGATCTTTGCGAGCGGGCTGTACTCGTATCGGCGGAGCGTCAATTGGCGTTCCTGGAGCCGCTTGAGCCAGGGCACCACCGGAGCCGCGGCGGCGACGTCGACACGCATCGGGAGCGTATTGATGAAGGGTCCGACGATGACCTCCACCCCCGGGAGCTCCGCCGGACGGCCGGAGACCACCATCCCGCAGGTGACATCCGTCTCCCCGCTGTAGCGGCTGAGGAGAATCGACCACGCTCCCTGCGCCACTGTATTCGGCGTGAGCTGATGGCGCCGGGTCATGGCCGACAGCTCCTCCGCCAAGGCGCCCGGGAGCCGTGCGAAGAGCTCGCTGTCCCCGTGGGCCTCGCCGGCGCGGTGCGGCTGTCCGATGCCGACCCGGGTCACGCCGGGCAAGCCCGCGAGCTCGCGCCGCCAGAAGCTCTCGGCCTCGGCGATGTCGCCTTGCGCGAGCCAGTCGAGGTAGGCACGGTAAGGCCGTGCCGGTGCCAGATCCGGCTCGGTACCGTGCACGAGCGCCGTGTAGATGGTGAACAGCTCATCGAGGAGCACCGTGCAGGACCAGCCGTCGAGCAGCAGGTGGTGGTAGGTCCAGGTGAACCCGTACCGCTCCGCTGCCAGCCGGATCAGGGCGAAGCGCATGAGCGGCGCCCGCGCGAGATCGAAGCCCCGCTGCCGGTCCGCCGCGAGCTCGGTGCTCAGCCGTTCCTGCTGGCGCTGCGGGTCGAGGCTGCTCCAGTCCTCCTCGCGCCAGGGGAGCTCGACGGCCGCCCGTACCGCATGGTGCGGTTCGCGCAGCTTCTCCCAGATGAAGGCGGCGCGCAGCATCGGATGGCGAGCCACCACACGTTGCCAGGCGCTACGGAAGCTGGCGATGTCGAGGGGGCCCTGCAGCACGCAGGAGTACTGGATGACATAGACGCCGGACTCCGGAGCGTAGACGCTGTGGAAGAGCATTCCCTGCTGCAGGGGCGAGAGCGGATAGATGTCCTCGACATTTTCCATGCGGTGCTCCATCGTGTGTCTCCTCTGTTACCTGACCGCGCTGCCTCACGCAGGGTTCGTTCCATCCAGGAGGCTGGCAAGCGCGCCGAGCTCCTCCAGGTCCAGCCGAGCGCTCGGGAAGTCGGCGAGCGTCACGCTGGCGGCTGCCGGCCGCCGGCCGTGGACGGTGATCGAGCGCAAGGCGTCAAGAAAGCCTGCAGCGAGAGCTTCCACGGTGGCACGCTCGTGCACTCCTTCGCCGTAGGTCCATTCGACGCGCAGGCAACCGCCAACGACAGCCGCGGCGATCTCGAGCAGGTAGGTTCGCGCCGGCACGCTGACCTGGGGGCCTGTCCCTTCGAAGGCGAGCCGGAACAGCGACTCGCCGCCCTCCCCCGCGTCGAGCTGCCCCAGGTAGTTGAATCCCACCTCGGAGCCCGGGACCGCGGAGAGCGCCCGGGCCACCGCGGGATCGCCGCCGAAGCGCAGCAGGCCGTAGCCGATCCCGCGGCGAGGGATCGCGCGCAGGTGCCGCTTCACCGCCAGAATCGCACCGCCGGCATCAGCGGCACCCTCGAGGTCCAGCAGGACGGGGTAGATCGTGGTGAACCAACCGACCGTCCGGGAGAGATCCAGATCGACGACGAGGTCCTCGCGTCCATGGCCTTCGACATCGACCAGCAATCGATCCTCGCCGGTCCACCGCCGCACGGCCATCGCCAGCGCGGCGAGCAACGCGTCATTGATCTGGGTGCGAAATGCGGCGGGCACTTCCTGGAGCAGGGCCCGGGTCTCGTCCAGGGAGAGCGCCCCGGTGATCGCGCGCGCCGGCGCTGCCAGGGCCGCCTGCCGGTCCACCGGCCCGTCCAGCGGCAGCCGCGCCACGTTGCGCCCCGCCGCCGCAAGCCAGTGCTCGAGCTCGGCGCGCACGCTCTCCGACTGTCCGTACTCAACGAGACGCTGCGCCCACTGCTTGAATGAGGCCGCCTTCGGTGGCAGCTCGATCCCGCGGCCGGACCGCAGGCCCGCGCTGATGCTCCGAAGGTCGTCGAGCAGGATGCGCCAGGAGACGCCGTCGACCGCCAGGTGGTGGATGATCCAGAGCAGGCGATCCGGCACCCGCCCTCCCATCTTGAACAGGGCAACCCGAGCGAGCCGTCCGTCGGCGAGATCCAGGCTCGCCTGCAGGGCCGCCATGGCTGCACCGGCCGCGGAGCTCTGAGCCGCCGCGGCGAGAGCCGACAGATCGATGCAGGTGAACGGCGGCTCGCCGCCGGCCTCGGCGAGCGACTGCTCCCACCCTTGCGCGGTGCGCACGAAGCGGAGGCGCAGCGCGTCGTGGTGGGCGGCCAGTGTGCTGAGGGCGAGCGGCAGAGCGCTTTGAGGAAACCTCTCATCAAGCGCGAGCAGCACCGCTTGATTGAAGTGCTCAGGGCGTGGCAGGTCGCGCTCGAAGAACCAGCGCTGGATGGGAGTCAGAGGGACCGGACCGGTCACCGGCCCCTGCTCTGCCGAGGCCGACGGCGCCGTGCCAACGACATCGGCAAGCTCGGCCACCGTCGGGTGCTCGAAGATCTGTTGCGGCGACAGCCGCAGGCCGAGGCGGCAAGCGCGGGAGGTGATCTGGATCGCCAGGATGGAGTCGCCGCCGAGAGCGAAGAAATCATCGTGGACGCCGACTCGCTCGACGCGCAGCACCTCGGCCCAGACCGCTGCGAGCTGCGCCTCGGCCGGTGTGCGCGCAGCGCCGCCCGTGCTCGCCCGGGCGGCGGCCTGTTCCGGCGCCGGCAGGGCGCGGCGGTCCAGCTTGCCGCTCGGGGTCAGCGGCAGATCTTCGAGCAGGACCACCGCGGCCGGCACCATGGCGGGAGGCAGGGTAGCCTGGAGGAAGGCGCGCAATTCGTCCTCCCCGACCTGGCCCGCCCGGCGATCGCGATCGAGGGCGGCATAGGCGACCAGGCACCGGCCCGGCGGCTCCTCGCGCAGCACCGCGGCCGCCCGGCGTACCGCCGGATGACGTTCGAGAGCCGCCTCCAGCTCCGCGAGCTCGATGCGGACGCCGTGCAGCTTGACCTGCCGGTCGGCCCGCCCCCGGAAATGCAGCGTGCCGTCCGGCAGGTACTGCGCCCGGTCGCCGGTCCGGTAGAGGCGTCCTCCTGGTTCCCCCCAGAGGCCGCTCATCGGATCGGGAACGAAGCGCTCCGCCGTCAGGTCGGGCCGGCCGAAGTAGCCGCGCGCGAGACCCCAGCCGCCAGCGTAGAGCTCCCCGACGACCCCGACAGGGACCGGTCTCAGCTCGCGATCGAGGACATGGGCCCTGCTGTTGGCGATGGGTCGTCCGATGGACACAGGCGCTTCGACGGCGGCGGCGTTGCGCAGGCGGTGGCAGCAGGTGAACGTGGTGTTCTCGGTGGGGCCGTAGCCGTTGATCACCTCGATCCCCGGCAGCTCGGCCAGCGCCCGCCGCACGTGGGAAGGCGAGAGCACGTCGCCGCCGGCCAGGAGCTGGCGCACCCCCTGGAGTGCCGCCGGCTGTTCATCGAGCATCAGATGGAATAGCTCGGCGGTAAGCCAGAGGGTATTCACCCCGGCCCGATCGATCTGCTCTTCCAGGCCCTGAGGAGAAAAGTTTCCGGGAGGTGCGACGGCGAGGCGACCACCGTTGAGCAACGGTCCCCAGATCTCGAGCGTCGAAGCGTCGAAAGCGGTCGGCGCCAGGAGCAGGAACACCTGCGCAGGGCCGAGCTCGGCGAACGAGGACTGCCGCACCAGCCGCACGATGCCGCGGTGGGTTATGGCCACCCCTTTCGGCCAGCCAGTAGAGCCGGAGGTGTACATCACGTAGGCGAGCGCCTCCGGACCCACCGAAGCGTCGAACGGCGACCCCGACTGCGCTGCAATCCCCGCCTGCTCGCGATCGAGGAGGACGAGGCGGCCGGCGGCCGGAATCGTGCCGGCCAGCCCCGATTCCGTGATGACCAGCGCTGCCTTGGAGTCGGCCAGCATGAAGCGCAACCGCTGCTCCGGGTATCCGGGGGACAGCGGCACATAGGCTCCCCCTGCCTTGAGGATCGCCAGCAGAGCCACGATCAGCTCCGGGGAACGTTCCAGGTACACGGCCACGCGGGTCTCGGGCCCGATCCCCTGGGCGCACAGATAGCGCGCCAGGCGGTTCGCTCTCGCCTCGAGCTCGCCATAGGTCAACGCCGTGCTGTCCGCAGTGATCGCCACCGCGGCGGGCGAGCGGCCAGCCGCGCTCGCGAACAGCGCGGGCACGGTGATCGCGCCGTCCCCGGCGGTCGTGTCGTTCCACTCACAGAGCACGGCGTGGCGCTCGGACGCCGAGAGGAGAGGCAGGGCGTGGAGGGGGCGGTCAGCATCCGTCCCGAGCCCTCGTAGCAGGGTTTCGAGATGGCCCAGCAGACGGACGATCATGAGCTGCGGAAAGCGGCGGGCTTCGAACGCGATACGGATCAAGAGCTCATCGGTCGCTTCGGCGCTGACCGTCAGCGGCTGGTCCGTAGCCTCGACCTGGCGCAGGTCGCGGACGGCGAGGCCGGTCTCTCCGCCGGGGCTTTCCGGCCCTCCGGGATAGTTCTCGAAGGCCAGAATGCTCTCGAAGAGAAAGGCCTCCGAGGGGATCTCGCTGCAGCGGCGAATCTGCGCGAGCGGCGTGTGCTCGAACTGCCGCAGAGCGACCAGGCGGGCCTGCAGACGTTCGAGCCAAGGCAAGGCCATCTCACCGGCCGGCACCTCGACTCTCACCGGCTGCGTGTTGATGAACAGACCGATCATTGACTCGATCTGCGGCACGTCCACCGGGCGTCCCGACACGACAGTGCCGTAGACCACGTCGTCCGCTCCGGAGTAACGAGCGATGAGCAGCGCCCAGGCTCCCTGCACCAGGGTGTTGAGGGTGAGCCGCTGGCGCCTAGCCAGGTCCTGCAGGGCGCCGGTGGCCATTGCTGGCAGCCGCATTCGCGCCTGGAGGAACGCCGGCCGCTCGCCACCGCTGTTGACGTCACCCTCGATCCCCAAGCGCACGGGGGTCGTGAAGCCGGCCAGCTCGCGCCGCCAGAAATCCTCCGCCTGCTTCACATCCTGTTGCACCAGCCAGGCGATGTAATGGCGGTATGGGGGAGGCGCCGGCCGGTCGTATGCCGCGCCGCGCCGCAGCGCGTGGTAGATCTCAAGGAGCTCGCGCAGCAGCAGGGCTGTCGACCATCCGTCCAGCAGCAAGTGGTGAAAGGTCCAGACGAAGCGGTGATCGTCGTCGGCCAGGTGCAGGAGGCCCAGCCGAAACAGCGGCGCCCGCGCCGGGTCGAAGCCGCGCCGGCGCTCGTCGTCGAGGTGCCGATCGAGCCGCTCGGCCTGCGCGCCCTGGTCCGTGCCGCGCCAGTCCTCCTCGTACCAGGGCTGCCGGACCCTGCGCCGAACGACCTGCAGCGGCGTATCGACCTCTTCCCACGCGAAGGCGGTGCGCAGCACGGCATGGCGCTCCACCACCAGCTGCCAGGCGCGCCTGAAGCTGCCGACGTCCAGATCGCCATCGAGCCGGCAACTGCACTGGTTGACGTAGGTGCCTGAGCCCGGCGTCGAAAGCGTGTGGAAGAGCAAGCCCTGCTGCAAGGGAGTGCAGGGGTAGATATCCTCGACATTCTTCATTCGAAAATCTCCTCCTCGTCCTCTTCCTCCAAGCCGGAGAGCCGCTCAGCCAGTCTGCCGAACGCTGCGTCGTCGAGCTGCGCGAGCGGGAAGTCCGAAGGCGTGAAACCTCCTGCCTCCGGTGCGAGGCAGTGATCGATCAGCGCGCGCAACGCCGCGACGAACCCTGCCGCCAGGCGCTCAATGGTGTCGCGGTGATGAACCCGGGTGCCGTAGCGAAAGCCCATGCGGAGCCGGCCGCCGGAGATGCTGCCGTCGATCTCGATCCGGTGCGTCCGGCGGGTCCCCGAGCTGTGGGGAGCACCGCTCGATTCCCGTGCCCCGGCGAAAGGAGAGGACTCCGTCAGCACGTGGTCGAGCTGGCCCAGGTAGTTGAAGCTCACCTCGGCGCGGGGCAGCTCCGCGACGACCGCGGGGTCCGGGCTCAGGTAGCGCAGCACACCGTAGCCGACGCCGTGCCGGGGGGTGCGGCGCAGCTGTTCCTTCACGGCCCTGAGCGCCTCGCCCGGACCGCTGCAGCCGCCGACGTCGAGGAGCACGGGGAACAGGGCCGTGAACCAGCCGACGGTCCGCGACAGGTCGACATCGTCGGAGAGCTCCTCCCGGCCGTGGCCCTCGAGGTCCACGAGCAGCGCCTGTCTGCCCGTCCAGGCGCCGAAGGCCTGGATCAGAGCGGTCAACAGGGCGTCATTGATCTGGGTGTGGTAGGTCCGGGGGACCTCATGGAGAAGGGCCCGCGTCTCTTCGCCATCGAGCACGGCCCAGACCACATCCGCCGAGGCCATGGTGTCCCGGGACGCGGCCTCCGGCACATCGAGCGGGAGCGAAGCAGCACCTGGCGTTCGCTGGGCGAGCCAGTGCGAGAGCTCGCTCCGCAACATTGCGGAGCCGGCGTGCTCGGCCAGGCGTTCGCCCCATCTCTTGAAAGAGGTCGTCTTGGGGGGCAGCGCGACCTCCTCTCCGCGCTCGAGCTGCCGGTAGGCCGCCTCGAGATGCTCGAGCAGGATGCGCCAGGAGATGCCGTCGACGGCCAGGTGGTGAGCGACCCAGAACAGGCGTGCCGGCTCCTTGGGGCCGAGATCGAAGAGGGCGAGCCGGGTCAGCGGCCCGCGCGCCAGGTCGAAGCCGCCGTGCAGGGCCTGGGCAACGGCTTCGACCGCCGGGCTCCGTCGTTCCGGCGGCAGGATCGCGAGATCGACCTGAGAGAAGGGCACGGTGCCGCAGGGCGGAGCGATCTCCTGCGCGACACCTCCTTCGACCGCGATGAAGCGCAGCCGCAGGGCATCGTGGTGGGCGAGCAGGTGTGCCAGGGAGACCGCCAGCAGGGCCGGCGACAGCGGCTCCCTGACTTCCAGCAGCACCGCCTGGTTGAAGTGATGGGGGGACGCGAGCTCCCGCTCGAAGAACCAGCGCTGGATGGGGGTGAGGGGCACGGGTCCCGTCACAGGCCCCTGCTCGGCCAGGAGCACGGCTCCGGTCCCGGCCACGCGCGCCAGCTCGGCGATGGTCTGGCGCTGGAAGAGGTCCCGTGGCGTCAGGTGCAGGCCGGCCTGCACGGCGCGGGCAACGATCTGGATGCTCAGGATCGAGTCGCCGCCCAGGTCGAAGAAGTTGTCGTGGATTCCTACCCGAGCCACTCCCAGGACGCGCGCCCAGATCTCCGCCAGAGTCCGCTCGATCTCGCCGCGAGGGGCAAGGAAGCCGGCGGCCAGCTCGGGACGCTCTTTCTCTGGCTCCGGCAGGGAGCGGCGGTCCACCTTGCCATTGGGCGAGAGCGGCAGGGCTTCGAGGGGGATGAAGACGGCCGGCACCATGTGCCCCGGCAGCTTCTGCTGCAGGAAGGCGCGCAGCTCGCTGGTGCCCGCCGTGGTCCCCGGCTCCGGCACGTAGTAGGCGACGAGGCGCTTGATCCCCGGCTCGTCCTCGCGCACCACGACGATGCCCTCCCGCACCGCGGGATGCCCGCCGAGCACCGACTCCACCTCGCCCAGCTCGATCCGGAAGCCGCGGACCTTCACCTGGTGATCGATGCGCCCCAGGAACTCGATGGCACCGTTGCGCAGGTAGCGGACCAGGTCGCCGGTGCGGTAGAGCCGGGCTCCGGGCCGCCCGGCGGTGAACGAATCGGGCACGAACCGCTCGGCCGTCAGATCCGGCCGGCCGAGGTAGCCGCGGGCCAGCCCGACGCCGCCTACGTACAGCTCGCCCGCGACGCCAGCCGGCACCGGCCTCTGCTCGGCATTGAGCACGTAGAGGGCCTTGTTGCCGATCGGGCGGCCGATCGGCGCGATCCGCGCCACGCTGGCGTCCTCCGGGGAGCGGTAGGTGGCATCGGTGGCATCGATTGACGCCTCGGTGGGGCCGTAGACATTGTGCAGCTCCGCCCCCGGCAGGCGGCGGAAGAAGCGGGTCGAGAGCTCGGGCCGCAGCGCCTCGCCGCCGCAGAACAGATGGCGCAGGCTGCGACACTGCTCCAGTCCGGGCTCTTCGAGGATCACGGCGAGTATCGAGGGGACGAACCCCACGACCGTAATCTCGTGCTCCGCCATGAGACGCACCAGGTACCCGGTCTCCTTGTTGCCTCCGGGCCGCAGGAGCACGAGGCGGGCGCCGGCGAGCAGAGGCCAGAAGAATTGCCAGGCAGATGGATCGAAGCTGTAGGAGTCGGTCTGCAGCACCCGGTCCCGCGGCCCGAGCGGGAAGCAACGCTGCCGCCAGAGGAGCTGGTTGGAGACGCCCCGGTGAGCGAGGAGCGACCCCTTGGGCAGCCCGGTCGAGCCCGAGGTGTGGATGACGTAGACCAGATGATCCGGGGTCACGCCGCTCTCTGGCGCCTTGTCGTCGCCAGCGCCGGCCCCCCCGGCCGCCCAGCCGCCGTCCAGGCAGAGCACTCGGGCGGCTCGCGCGGGCAGCCTCTCCAGCAACGGCTCCTGGGTGAGCAGCACCGGTGGCCCGGCGTCCTTGATCAGGAATGCCAATCGTTCGGTTGGGTATTCGGGATCGAGCGGTACATAGGCCCCGCCGGCCTTGAGGATACCGAGAAGACCCCAGACCATCTCGGGCGAACGCTCGACGCAGAGACCGACGCGCACGTCCGGCCCCACGCCCATCGCACGGAGCTGGTGGGCCAGCCGGTTGGCCAGGCGGTCGAGCGCGCGGTAGGTGAGCTGCCGATCCTCGAAGATGAGGGCGATGGCGTCCGGGGTGCGTGCCGCCTGGGCCGCGAAGAGCTCGTGGATACATACCCCGTGCACGTCCCCGGCAGGCCCGAGGGCCCATTCGACCAGGAGCTGCTGCCGCTCGGGATCGCTCAGGAGAGGCAGGTCGCTCAGGCGCCGCTCCGGGCCGGCGATCAGCGCCGTGAGCAGAGTCTCGTAGTGGCCGAGGAACCGCCGGATGGTCGTGGCGTCGAACAGGTCGATGTCGTAGTCCACCCGCAGCACGAGATTGGCAGATCTCTCGAGCACGTCGAGCGTGAGGTCGAACTTGGCGGCGCCGCTGTCGGTCTCCAGCGGCTCCAGGTACAGGTCCGATGCCGCCGCCGTGGCCGGCAAGGCGTTTTGCATCACGAACAGCACCTGGAAGAGCGGCGAGTGGGACAGGCTCCGCCCAGGCTGCAGCTCGTCGACCAGACGCTCGAGGGGCAGGTCCTGGTGAGCGTGGGCTGCCAAGCTGGTTTCGCGGACCCGCTCCAGCAGCTCTGGGAACCCGGGATCGCCGCTCAGGTCGGTGCGGAGCACGAGGGTGTTCACGAACAGGCCGATCAGACCCTCGATCTCCCTCCGGCTGCGGCCTGCGATGGGGGTGCCGACCATCAGATCGTCCTGTCCGGTGTAGCGGTAGAGGACCGCCTGGAATGCGGCGATCAGCGTCATGAAGAGCGTGGCTCCATGGGCGAGGCTAAGGTCGCGCAGGGCCTGGACGGCCGCCGGGCCGAGCTGCCGAGTGAGGCGGTCACCCTGGAACCTCTGGACGGGCGGGCGCGGACGGTCTGCCGGCAGCTCGAGCACCGGCGGTGCGCCGGCGAGGCGGTGCGTCCAGAATGCGAGCTCACTTTCGAGGACGGGTCCGTCCAACCACCGGCGCTGCCAGGCCGCGAAGTCGGCGTACTGCACTGGCAGGTCCGGCAGGACCCGTGGCTCACCCGCCGCGTAGCCGGCGTACAGCTCCACCATCTCGCGATGGAA
>DASUNJ010000904.1:0-7648 GCA_036277235.1 Thermoanaerobaculia bacterium
GGCGGACATCGTGATCGAGTCGACCGGCGTACACACCTCGAGGGAGGCGATCGCCAAGCATCTGGCGGGCGGCGCCAAGAAGGTGATCCTGACCGTGCCGGCCAAGGACAAGATCGACGCCACGATCGTGGTCGGGGTCAACGACGACACGCTCAAGCCCGAGCACAAGCTGGTCTCGAACGCCTCCTGCACCACGAATTGCCTGGGACCGATCGCCAAGGTGCTCCACGAGCGCTTCGGCATCGAGGAGGGGTTCATCACGACGGTCCATGCCTATACGAACGACCAGCGGCTGGCCGACGTGCCGCACAAGGACCTGCGGCGCAGCCGGGCCGCGGCGCAGAACATCATCCCCACGACCACCGGTGCGGCAAGGGCCGTGGGCGAGGTGCTGCCCGACCTCAAGGGCAAGCTGGACGGCCTCGCCATGCGCGTGCCCGTGCCGGACGGCTCCATCGTGGACCTCGTCGCCCGGCTGCGGGAGCGGCCGTCGGTCGAGCAGGTGAATGCGGCGGTGCGCGAGTCGGCCGAGGGGCCGCTCGCCAGGATCATCGAGTACAGCGAGGTGCCGCTGGTCTCTTCGGACATCATCGGCAACCCGCACTCGTCGATCTTCGACGCCCTGTCCACGAAATCCACGGGCGACGGCTATGTGAAGGTGGTGGCCTGGTACGACAACGAGTGGGGATACTCGAACCGGGTGGTGGACCTCATCGACCGCCTGGTCGCGGTCGGCGGGATGTAAAGGAGAGATCGAATGGCTACAGCGGTGAACGAGATGACCGTGGACGACCTGCGGGAGATGATCCAGCAGACCGTCCGGCAGACGCTGGAGGATTACCTGGCGGACCTTCGCCTGCTTCTGCCCCTATCCTTGGGACGTCAAGTGGAGGAGCCGGACCCTGAAAATGATCCGCGGCCTCTCGCGGACCGGCCGCTGAAGCCGTCGCTGGATCATTAGGGCATGTCGCGGCGCGTGGGCATTCTGACCGGCGGCGGCGATGTCCCCGGTCTGAACGCGGCGATCAAGATGTTCGTCTGGCGCATGCGGGAGGAGGGCTACGAAGTGGTCGGGCTGCGCCGCGGCTGGGCGGCTCTCCTCAACATCGTCCCCTTCCGCGATGCCGACAACGAGGCCTGGATGCTGCCCCTGACCCGGGGGAACACGCGCACCATCGACCGCTACGGCGGCACCATGCTGCACACGTCGCGGATCAATCCTGCGATCACCAAGCCCGCCGCCATCCCCGAGCACCTGAAGGGCTCCGCCCCGTCGCCGGGACCGGACGGCAAGGTGGACCTCACCGCCGCCGCGCTGGAGACCCTCGAGTTCCTGAAGCTGGACGCCCTGGTGGCCATCGGCGGCGACGGCACGCTGTCGTTCGCCCGCCGGCTCCACTTGGAGGGCGTGAAGGTCATCGGCCTGCCGAAGACCATGGACAACGACGTCTTCGGCACGGAATACTGCATCGGCTTCTCGACCGCCGTGACGCGCTCGGTCAACTTCATCAACGACCTGCGGACAGCGGCCGGCTCGCACGAGCGCTACCTGGTGGTGGAGCTCTTCGGCCGCAACTCCGGGGAGACCTGCCTGGTCTCCTCCTATCTCGCCGGCACGGACCGGGCGCTGATCGCGGAGGTCCCGTTCAACCCGAACGAGGTCGTGGAGATGCTGGCGCGGGACAAGAAGGACAACCCGAGCAACTACGCGGTGGCCGCCATCTCCGAAGGGGCCTATCCCGTGGGAGGGCAGCCGTTCGAGTCCGGGGAGGCGGACGCGGTGGGCAACCGCGAGCTCGGAGGCGTGGGCCGCTACCTGCGCGAGGAGCTGCAGAAGAACACGGGCGACCGGGTGATCTATCAGCGTCTCGGCTACCTGATGCGCTCGGGTCCGCCGGACTCGCTCGACCGCCTGGTGGCGAGCAACTTCGCAAACCTGGCCGCCGATCTGATCATGGCGAACAAGGCCGGCCGGCTGGTCGCGATCCAGGGGGGCCGCTACACGACCGAGCCGATCGAGACGGTCGGCCTGGGGACCAAGAAGGTCGACGTGGAGCGGTTCTACGACATGGAGCAATACCGCCCCACCATCGTCGGCGTCATGGGACTGCCGATGTTCCTGTGCTAGCCAAGGTCGATCCCGTTCCCCCTCTCCCTGGCCCTCTCGCCCGTTCCGGTGGAGAGGGCGCCGCCGCCCTCGTCTTTGCGTGCCTGTTTCCGACGCTAGCGACCTGGCTCTATTTCATCCAACTCTCCGGAACCGGCTGGGCCATGCACGCCTATGCCGCGACCAAGATCATCCAGTTCGCCTTCCCGGCCATCTGGGTCTGGGCGAGGGAGGGCGGGCCCCCTCTCCTTGGGCCGGCGAAGCCGGTGAGGGGAGGGATGGGGAGGGGGCTCCTCTTCAGCTTGATCTCCGGCCTCACCATCGTCGCCGTCCTCCTCCTCTCCTGGCGAGCGGTCCTCGCCGCGAGCCCGGCCTTCGAACGCGCTCCGGCAGCGGTGGCGGAGAAGGTCGCATCCTTCGGCATCGACTCGGGTGCGAAGTTCCTCGTCCTTGCCGCGTTCTACTCCGTCATCCATTCCTTCCTGGAGGAGTACTACTGGCGCTGGTTCGCCTTCGGACGCCTGAGCCGCCGCCTCCCCTTTGCAGCGGCGGCCGTGGTGTCGGCCCTGGCCTTCACCTCCCATCACGTCCTGGTGGTCGGCCATTTCCTGGGGAGCTTCGGAGTCCTGACCTTCGCCGTCTCGCTGATCGTGACCGCCGCCGGTCTCCTCTGGGCGTGGCTCTACCACCGCACCGGCCATCTCGCCGGCCCCTGGCTCAGCCACGCCCTGGCCGACGCCGGGTTGATGTGGATCGGGTATGAGATGTGGCGGGGGGTCGCGGGGTAAGAATTCGTCGTCGAGGGAGCCTCATCCCCAACGCGCGATCGTAGAGACGCCCCAGTACGCTGGCACGATCCTGCCGGGTGAACAAGGTCGGGGCGTCTCCCCACGACAGGCCCATCAACCTCAGCCAGTGCCCGCGGGCACGAAAAACCCCAAGAGGAACGGTCGGTGATTCACGCGTGCTGCCGGCGTTCATGGTGGCTGGGGCCATGAGACGCCCCGACCCTGTGCATCCGGCCGCGCAGTGGCGGCGGACTGGGGCGTCTCTACAACGTCTGCGGCCAATGGCGTGCGGGAACTTCTGTGACGGGATATCATTCAGGCAAGATGAAAACAGACGACTTCGATAAAGAGATCGAGTCCGTCCGGAAGAACCGCGAGCTGCTGGAGTTCCTCGACCACAGGTCCGGCGAGAAAGAGACGCTCAGTCTCAAGCAGGTCCGAGAACGCCTGAAGCTAACCTGAACAGCCTCAGCCCCGCTTCTTTTCCGTCAGAAAGCCGTTCACGGCGTCGCGGAGCTCCTCGCGGCCGGGGAGCGGCTGTTCGGTCTCGGGATCCACGAGCTCGGGGACGGTCTCGCGCACCAGACGCTTCCATTCTTCCTGCCGGCCGGTTTGGAGGTAGAGCGTCTCCAGGCCCTGCATGGCGTTCACGACCGCGCTCCACCAGCCGTTGTCGCGGGCCAGGGTGCGGGCGTGGAGCAGGTTCGCCTCCTGCGCCAGCAGGCCGGCCATCACGTCCCGGTTTCCCGCCTGGAATTCGCGGTGGCAGTAGCTGCCGAGCCCGGCCATCGACTCGGCGAAGGCGCGCGCCGCGGCCAGGTCCGCTTCCTTCCAGAACCGCTCGAACCAACCCCGGAGGAACAGCGGCAGCGCCGGATGGAAGCCGTAGCAGTCTTTCCCCCGTGAGATCAGCAGACCCGCCTGGACCGCCCGGTCCAGCAGCGAGGCCCAGGGGCCGCGGCCCAGATTGCGGACCGGCGGCAGACACCAGGGCGCCTCGGGGTGGCCCATCCAGCAGAGGACGTTCAGGTCCACATGTCCCTGAAACAGGTGCAGCAGCGCGAGCCGCTGCCTCTCTTTCTCTCCGAACGCCCGCTCATAGCCGCCCAGAAGCTCCGAGCCCTCCTCGAGCCGGAGAGCCGAGAGGAAGGCATCCACCTCGCCAGGTTGGCGGCACTCCTGCCGCAGCGCCTCGTTCAGGAGGAAGCTCAGCGTCAGGGGATTGCCCTGGGAGAACCGGAGCAGCGGCGCGAAGCTCATCAGGTCGCGCAAGGCCAGACCGTGGCGGGCCGCGATCCGGATCGTCAGCTCGCCGCGCTCTTCCATGGGCATCGGCGGCAGCGCGATCCGGTACGGGAGGCTGCCCAGCCATTCCCCCTCGGGCCGGCGGCCCACCAGGAGGACCTTGCACCGGGTCTCCCCCAGGTCGCGCAGGAGATCCGCCAGGGAGAGCCGGTCCTCCTCTTCGATCTGCTCGACGCCGTCCCAGACCCAGAAGGACGGCACCTCGCGCAAAATCTGCAGCGCGATCTCCCGCCGCTCCTCCGGGCTCGCGCCGGCCCAGACGCCCTCGCGCATCAGCCGGCCCGCGAAGGCGCGCTCGAAGGCGTCGAACGGCGCCCTGGGGCTGTAGCCGCCCTCGAAGCTCGACCAGAGGAGGATCCCCGGCTCTTCCAGCTCGGTCTCCTTGTCCGGACGCAGCCCTCCCGACTGGCGGTACCAGAGGGCGAGCTCCCTCGCCAGCGAGGTCTTGCCCGCGCCGGCAAGAGCATGGAGGAGGACCGCGCCGTGTACGTCGAAGGCACGGTCCAGGGTGAACAGGACCTCGGGCCTCTCCACGAACCCCCAGGGCGGAGGATCCGGGAGCTGCGAGTCGTCGGGAAGGTCGTCCGGGACCATCCGGGCCCTCTTGCGCCGGCCGCTCCCCGGATCGCAGAGGGGCAGAGGTGACGCCTCGTAGACCACCGGCACGAGCCAATCGTCGACTTCCACGTTGCCGAGCACCGATTCCTTGCGCACGCCGTGCAGAAGCTCCGCCCGTACGGAACCGGCCGCCTCGCTCACCGGTGCCCCCCCGGCGATCCGGGTGTAGAGGCCGGCCAGCAAACGGGTGGCGGTGGCGGGCGGCAGCGTCCAGGGCAGGGCCACCGCCGCCCGCGGGCTGGAGCGCATGACCTCGGCGGCGAGCGCCTGCAGGGCGAGGTCCTGATCGTGGTCGTCCGGCGCCTCGCCCACGGTGGCATCCGCCGCCAAGCCCGCCATCCGCTCCAGAGCCAAGGTGCGCGCCGTGGCCGACTGGCAGGCGTGGAGCACGAGCAGCGGCGTGCGGGTGCGCGCCATCAGGTTGCCGATCAGGACTCCGTCGACGAGCCGCCGGGCCTCCGCGCCTTCCAGATCCTCGAAGATCAGATAGCCGCGGGCGCCGCCCCGCCGTTTCGTCCACGAGCGGCGCAGCAGCCGGTCCCCCTCCTGCACGAAGCCGGGGTCCACCTCGCCCGAGAAGTCCTGCGGGCTGTCGGTGTACACGCCGTGGCCGTCGAAGTGGAGCACATGGTAAGGCCGGTCCGCCTCTGCCGCCTCGCTCAGGACCTTGGCCAACCGTTCGAAGGTAGGCGGCCGGAGGAAATCGATCCGCAGACGGTCCTCCAGCTCCGCGGCCGTCTGGAGCAGCGGCCGGGCCACGGAGTGGAACGGGATCTCCAGGCTGCCGGCCGGACGGCCCACGACGTAGAGCACCCGCAGCGGATCGCCGGGCACCGGCAGGAAGGGGACCTCGGGCTCGCGCTGGCTCGTAGCGGGCAGCCGCGCGAAGCTGCGGACCTGCGGCGCCAGCCAGCCGAGGTTGGGGTCGTAGAGCAGCTCCCAGGGGACCTTCCACGCGTCGGGCTGGTCGGCGAAGATCTCGATGCGCAGCGAGTGGAGGTCGCGCGCCGCCTCCTCGTAGTGGAAGAGCGCCTTGCGGTCGGTCTTGAAGACCTGGCGGAACAGCTCCTCGCCCCAGCGGCGGAGGTCGTCCCGGAGATCGGCCGCGGGCTTGAGCGCCGCGGGGTCCGGGCAGATGAGGAAGTCTTCCAGGTAGAAGCGCAGGCGGCTGCGGTCGTACTCGTTCAGCTCGAAGAGCAGCGGCACCTTGGAGGTGTGACTGCTCGCGCCCTGGCCAGGGTCGTAGTCGACCGCCACGAGGCTGCCTCCACCGGCAGTGAGGCTCTGGCGAAGCCTGAGAACGCGCATCGAAGAAGGAGCCTCCTTCCCGGAGAACCGACTGCCAGGACGGAAAAGCCTATTGTAGACGAGGCCGGAAAGGACCAGAAGGGATCAGAGCTCGCCGAGCCGCAGCTCCAGCCGGCGGCGGCCCGCCGCGGTCGGAGCCGCCTGGAGCAGCGCGGTGCGCTCGTCGGGGGAAAGCTTGCGGACGTCCGCCAGGGTGCCCAGGCACCAGGAGCGGTCGCCCGGGGACTGGAGCGCATCCATCAGGGAGAGGACGTCCGCGGTGCGCTCCGGCACGCCGGCCTCGATCAGGTCCACGAAGGCGCGGCGCCGCGCCCAGCCATCCGGGAAGGTTTCCAGGACCGCCCGCAGGTTCGCGGAGGAGAGATGGCGGACCTCCGCGGTCCGGCGGCGTAGGAGACGGAAGCGGGCGGTCAGCGCGGGCACCGCCGCCAGCTCCTCGACCACCGCAGCCCGGACGGGAGCGGCCGGCTCGCGGGGCGGCTCGGGAGGACGGACAGGCACGGGAGCCGGAGCCGCGACCGGCGTCGGAGGCGGTTTGGGAGGCTCCGCCGGCTTGGGAGGCTCCACCGGCTTGGCGGCGACCGGAGCCGGAGCCGGGACCGGAGCGGGAGCGGGTGCCGGAGGAACGGGCGCCGGGGCCGGAGCGGCCTCCCGCAGCGGCCAGCTCGCTGCCGGCTTGACCGTGACAGGCGGGGGGACCGCCTTGGGAGGTGGTGGTGGCGGAGGAGCGGCCGGCTTCGTCTCCGGACCGATCAGCGCCGACTCCACCGCTTTCAGGCCCTGGGCCACGACCTGCCTCCGCTGGCGAGGGTCGCGCATCTTGGTCGCGAGCGACTTCAGGGTGGCGGGATCGACCTTCTGGAGATTGTTGAGCGCCCCGATCAGCTCGACCGGAGGAGTCGTGCCCTGATGGGTGGCGATGGCCTCCACCAGGTCGTCGGCCCCGTCGATGCCGATCTGGGCTGCAATGGCGAGGCGATCCTGGCGCGACAAATTGCGCAGCAGGCGCCAGGCGCGGGTCACGACGCGGATCCGCGCCAGCGGCGACCTGGCTTCCTTGAGCTGGGCGAGAAGCTCCGCGGCGAGGTTCGGAGGAGTGGCCATTCAGGCCCCCGTCAGGACCTCGGAGCCGGTGCGGCTGGCGGAGTCGGCTCGACGACGACCGTCGACGACTGCTTGACCATCGCGCCCGGCAGCTTGGAGATGTCCTGCAGGAAGCTCTTCAGATTGACCCCGGCGAGCTGCTCCATGATCGGGGAAAGCTGGGAGAGCACCTGCACCACGTCCTGGCTCAGCTTGGCCGCGCCGGTCCCGTCGTGGCCGTTGCCCCCGTTGCTGATGATCGTGGTCGTGCCGGCGCGCGAGAGCGGCTCGGACACGGCCGCGGCGATCTCGGGCAGCACCTTGAGCGCCTCGATCGAGAGGCCGGCCTCGTTGTAGAGCTTGAGCGCTTCGGCGAGCAGCCGGCGGGCGCTCGCTTCGGCCTCGCCCTTGGCCTGGATCGCCGCGGCTTCGGCGAGGC
>DASUNJ010000905.1:0-2078 GCA_036277235.1 Thermoanaerobaculia bacterium
TCGGCGAGCCCGACCGACCGTTCGCCGCCCTGCTCGGCGGCGCCAAGATCGAGGGCAAGATCGACACGCTGGAGAACCTCCTCCCGCGGCTCGACATGCTCCTCCTCGGCGGCGGCATGGCCAACACCTTCCTAGCCGCCCAGGGACTGGACGTGGGGGGCTCGCTCTACGAGCCCGACCGGCTGGACATGGCCAGGGACATCCTGGAGCGCGCCCGCTCCCAGGGGATCGAGGTGCTCCTCCCGACCGACGTGGTGGTCGGCGACAGCCCGGACGATCAGGACCCCCGCACCGTGGCGGCGGACCACATCCCCTCGGCGCGTAAGGCTCTGGACGTCGGCCCCGCCACGCGAAGGGCGTTCGCCGAGGCGATCGGCCGGGCGAAGACCCTGTTCTGGAACGGACCCCTGGGCGTCTTCGAGAAGCCCCCCTACGACGCCGGCACCCGCGAGGTGGCCCTGGCCCTGGCGAGCTGCCCGGGCTTCTCGGTCATCGGCGGCGGCGAGACGGTCGCCGCGGCCCACCAGGCCGGCGTGACCGAGCGCATCGGCCACGTCTCCACCGGCGGCGGCGCCTTGCTGGAGTTCCTGGCCGGCAAGACCCTCCCCGGCGTGGCGGTGCTGCAGAAATGAGAACCCGGATCGTCGCCGCCAACTGGAAGATGCACCTTCTCCGGGCCGAGGCGACCGGGCACGTCCGGATGCTCCGGCAGGAGGCGGAGGGGTCGGCCCGCGTCGTGATCTTCCCTTCCTTCCCCCTGATCCCGGCGGTGGCGGCCGAGCTTCAGGGCAGTCGGATCGCGGTCGGCGGCCAGGATCTCCACCCCGAGGAGAAAGGGGCGTTCACCGGCGACGTCTCCGGAGCGCAGCTCGCGGACGCCGGCTGCACCTGGGTGCTCTGCGGCCACAGCGAGCGGCGGCAGGGGCACGGCGAGGGGGACGGCCTGGTCGCCCGCAAGATCGCGGCAGCCCTGCGCCATGGGCTCATCCCCATGGTCTGCGTCGGGGAGACCCGGGACGAGCGCAAGGCGGGCGAGACGCTCAAGGTCCTCGAACGGCAGGTGCGGTCGGCCCTGGAGCCTCTGGATGGAAAGGACTTCGCCCTCGCTTATGAACCCGTCTGGGCGATCGGCACGGGGGAGACCGCCACTCCGGAGATGGCCCAGGAGGCCCACAAATTCATCCGGGGCCTCCTGGACAGGGACGTTCCGATCCTCTACGGAGGGTCCGCGACACCCGACAATGCCGCCGGTCTGATCGCCCAGCCGGACGTCGACGGCTTCCTGGTGGGCGGGGCGAGTCTTGACCCAGGGAAATTTCTGAGTATCATCCGTGCTTCCGGCTGACGGGCGAGTACCCGTCCGCGCGCTCTGGAGGTTTTCGACCGTGATCTATCTGTTGTATACGATCCATGTCATCGTCTGCATCTTCCTGATCCTCGTTGTCCTGCTCCAACAGGGCAAGGGCGCCGATCTCTCGGTGTTCGGCGGGGGGACCACGCAGGCGGCCTTCGGCGCACGCGGAGCAACGACCCTGCTGCACAAGCTGACCGTGATCTCGTTCGCGATCTTCATCCTGACCACCCTGCTGATCGGTGTCCCCCAGGCCCGGCGCGGTACAGTGATGAGCGACGTTCCCACGGCCAGCGGGACTCCGGCTCCGGCGGCAACCCCCGCGCCGGCAACCCCGGCGCCCAACGCCGGCGGCGGACAGCCGCAGCCGCAGTAAGCCGGAATTCCCGGGCATACCGGGGGGTTTGACAATCTAGCCTGTGCGCCGAAGTGGCGGAATTGGTAGACGCGCACGTTTGAGGGGCGTGTGGGGCAACCCGTACCGGTTCGAGTCCGGTCTTCGGCACCATCCCTCCAGCCAGGCTGATCCGTTCTCCTTCCTGAAGTGCCCTCGAAATGGGCACCCTGCTCCTTGCTTTCGCAGCGCCCTTGGTGCCACCATACGAAAAACCTGTTTGCAGCAGTAAGACGAACCCGCGGACTGGGCATTCCGCCGGGCCTCGAGGTGCGAGGTCCGTGGTTTTTCAGAAAGGAGTCGCGGCACATGCCACAAGGAACGGTCAAGTGG
>DASUNJ010000906.1:0-11014 GCA_036277235.1 Thermoanaerobaculia bacterium
TTCCTAACGGAACAAAGATCAGGCTCCCCTACCGGACCAGCGCGCCGAAGGGCCCCGGGGGCGGTGGCTCCGGCCCCACCGCAGTGACGTCGTACAACTCTCAGAGCTGCATCGCCACCTACCAGCAGGCCGGACCGAACACCAATGTGACGCCCTGCCCCGTCGGCTCGATCCACATCAAGACCGCTTGGATCCCCCTCCAGGACGAAGATCCCTCGAAGTACCACACCGCGGAGGCTGCCTACTTCAAGACCGAGAACGGCAAGGCGTGCATGAGCTACGCGACGTTCGGACTGGTGGGAATCCACATCATCCAGCGCGTCCACGCGGGACAGGGAACGGCCTCGGCTCCAGGGGGCGGAACCTTCATCTTCGCGACATGGGAGCACGTCGACAACGACGAGGCCGGGTTCACGTACTCCAACTACTTCCCTGGCCAGCCCTTCGCGGGTCCGCCGCAGCGCGCCACCTTCTATCCCCAGCCGTCGGCCGCCCTGCCGGTGGTGCGCAAGTTCCCGATCCTCCCGGGAACGCAACAGGTCAACAACCAGGTTCACGCGGCGATCCAGGCGGCGAACCCGGGCTCGGTCTGGCTCAACTACGAGCTCGTCGGCACCCAGTTCCAGGCGATCAACGTCGACAGCCTGCCGACGAACCCGCCTCCCGCCAATCCGAACGATCCCACGGGCATCGGTCAGCCCCTCTACCTGGCGAACCTCGTCATCGAGACCAACGAAGGGCTGCAGCACTTCCAGGGCCTGCCGCCCCTGGTGTCCGCGGTCATCCCCTTCAGTACCGCCAGCAGCCCCCCGGAAAACCACGCGCTCGCCTTCGACCGCACCGCGAGCAACGTCGTCTTCTCGCCGGCCGGAAAGCCATCCGAGATCGCGGGATTCAACATGGGCGGCTGCATGGGCTGCCACGGCGTGGCCCAGAACAAGGGCTACTCCTTCAGCTTCGTGCTCTTCGATGGACAACGGGGAGCCAACGTAGATACGCAGTTGAGCTTCGAGGCGGCGCCGATCGCGCCGTCTTCCGGATCGAACTGACCGCTGCGGCGGGGCGTCACTTCGGTGTGGTGCCCCGCTTCTTCGCTCCCCCTGCCTTCTTTCCGGCCTTCGCCTTCATCCGCAGCGTGGCGGCCAGGGACTTGCGGGCCCACTCCACCAGCTCGTCCGGGTCGTCCATGACCTCGTCCGGGACGGTGTAGAACGGCATGGAGTGGCTCTTGCCCTCGTAGGGCTGGAACGGACCGATCCCCAGCGCCTCGTAGTCGGGCCGGTTCTCGTCGTCCGCCCGAAGGAGAAGCTGGTCGTCCGCCACGATGGCGATCATCAGCCCGTCCACGTACACCCCGTAGCCGCCGAACATGAACTTGTAGGAAGCCTGCCCCAGCGGCGAGAGCAGGTCCACCACGTAATCGCAAAACTCGTTCGTCCTGGGCATGGGCGCGAGGCTAGCATGGGGCAGGGGAGTGACTTCCCTGTACCGGGAAGCCTCTCCGCGGGACGCGGAGCCTCTCCGCGAGACGCGGAAGCCTCTCCGCGAGGCGCGGAAGCTCTCCGTGAGACGCGGAGGCCTCTCCGCGAGGCGTGGAAGCCTCTCCGTGAGACGCGGAAGCCTCCCGTGAGACGTGGAAGCCTCCCGTGAGACGTGGAAGCCTCTCCGCGAGGCGCGGAAGTCTCTCCGTGAGGCGCGGAAGCCTCTCCGCGAGACGCGGAAGTCTCTCCGTGAGACACGGAGACCATTCCGCGAGACACGGAGACCATTCCGCGAGACTCCCTAAACTTTGAAAGCCCTCTTCAGAGCGGCACGGGCGCCACCCACGGCACCACGCAGGGCCTTAGGCGAAGACTGCCGGCATCTCGTCCCAGGTTCTGCCTTCGAGCAGCCGTCCGGTCTTCTTCTTGTTCTGCCCGCCCCACTGCTTGAAGAAGAATGCGACCTGAGCCTCCTGACACTGATCGCGGATGTCGAGAATCCAGCTTTCCTCGATCGGCCTCGCGCCAGGTCCGGATTCACCACCAACGATCACCCAGTCGATCCCTTGAAGGTCCAAGCCAGGAAGCGGACCGAGCAAGGGCTCCAGGGAGAGGAACTTCACCCTGGAGCGTGTCCGCCGCAGGTCATCGATGCGGTCAACATGATCCAAACTCTCGACGCTTACTCCCATCCAGACGTTGTGCGGCCATTCTAGAAACGAATCCAACTTGGCCAGCCGGTCCGCCCTCTTCGTGAGGACCTGGAAGCAGTGCCAGTCCGCCCGGCGCATGACATCGAACACTCGCTGGATGTAATCAAGCGGAACCCCCTCATGGAACAGGTCGCTCATCGAATTCACGAACACTCTCTGAGGACGCTTCCACTTCAAGGGAAGCTCAAGCATCTGCGGCTGCAAGGTCAGCCTGAAGCCATTTCGATAGTTGGCCTGCCCTATAGCCTGTAGCCGTTCCGCCATCCTCTCGGCGTAGCAGTGCTTACAGCCCGAGCTGATTTTGGTGCATCCTGTGACTGGATTCCAGGTGGATTCTGTCCACTCAATGGTCGATTTCAAGCCCATGGCTCATTCGCTCTTCAAGATGTGATTGGCAATGTCGAGGGCGATTTCCCAGGCTTTCGGGTTGGGATTGCTCACCGCGAAACAGAAGAGGTATAGAGGACAGTTCGTCGAGTTCATGAGGATTTTGGGTTTGGGGGCAACGCCTGGGAACACGCTCTTCAGGCGATCGACGAAGTACTTTCCTATGGTCTCGACCCCTGCCTTCACTACCGTAGTCTCCTCCTCTCCGAACAAGTTCGTCTTCGTCTCGACTTGGTAAAAAGCGCGATACCAGTCATCCGATCCCAGGAAGCGATCAAGGCGATTGCGCCAACCCTCCGGAACCGCGCCTGAGCGGGGAAGCAGGCGGTTCACCCCAATGCCTAAAGGGAAGAGGAGCCAGAGGTCGATCGCTCCCGTGCGGGCAACTTTCTCGATGGTTGTCCATTCCACCTGCATTCCGTAAGGATCCAGAAACAGGACCGCACGGTGGTTCTTCCACTTCTTGCCGCAAAGATCCTGGATGACCTTGTTCGCCTCCCCCGGCTGGACTTTGATGTCGGCTGCCAGATCCGGGAACTCCCCCTTTAGCCTCTCCAACTGTTCACAGCGGTCGCTGTCCTTCTCGATGAAGATATACCGATCGAAGCGCGGGTCGACCTCTAGCGCCAACCTGGCGGATCCCTCAAGGAGCCCTTGCGGCGCCTCTTCCGCCAGATCGGGAAAGAGTAGGCTCCTCTCCTCTTCAGTCGGTCTCAAGGCTCGGTAGCCGGTACCAGCGAAGGCGTCAATGTAGGCCGTTTTGAATGGCTGCTTCTTGAGAGCCGTCGTGTAGGCCGCAAGATAGCGCCTAAGAATCTCAAGCTTCGTCGCCGTCCAGTCGCCGCCAAAACTGTGAGCAGGCCCGTCTTTTGCGCCTTGCTTTCGCCTCATCATCGAACGCAATGATGCCTGCTGCGGGCGGACTTGTCCAGGTCTATGGCTGTAATGTCGACGTGATCCGGACAGAGGGTAACATCAAGGTTCAATCACGGAGGCGGCAACGTTCCGCTCACTTCGCCACGACCCGGTACTTGATCCCGTCGTTCCCCGCCTCCAAGACCTCAAGTTTTACACCTCGGAAAGTCAGGCTCGTGGGCTCGCCTGCCTTGATGTCATAAGTGACCTCGTTCTGGGTCGAGGGCCGGTCGGGATCGTCGAGATACTCGCGGGCCGAGAACCGGAGGACGCCGCCGCCGGCACCAAGGTAGACGAGCTCCCACCGATGGTCTTCCTTACGGCCCTCTTCCGGCTTTACCGGCTTCCAGTGCTCGGTGTATCGGGCGGAGAGGCTGGGAATCCGGCTGCCACCCACGACTCTGGCCTTATCGAGCGTGCCGTTGCCGTCCTCGTCCGTGAAGCAGAACTGGCCCGGGAGATCGATATCGCAGAACTCGCGCTTGGTGCCTTCCGCCTTGGAGGCCCAGAGCAGGCTTCCCTTCTTGAGGATGACACCCTGGCCCGAGGCCACGATGTCCGAACGCAGCTCGGCCCAGAGGTACTCCGTCTGGTCTACTTCCTCGAAGGCCACCTCACCTGCGCTGACGGTCCGAGTCTCTCCCGGATTCGGGGATGTTCCTTTGTGCCGCCGCTGGACCTGCTCGTCGTCGGCTTGGGCGAAGAGAGGGCTGGTTGCGAGGAGCAGGGCTGCAGCAAGAAGAGCAGTGCGCATCGTGAAAGACTCCCGGTTGGGTTTTGCAGGATCATACCCTTCCGAGGAGAGAGATCAATCCGCTGCCGGCCGGAGAGCCCCCGCGTGAGGCTCAGGCTGCGCGATCGGCAGCCTGCAGGACGCCTTCAGTGGCCAGGCCCAGCACGAGATGCCCGGCGAGACCGCGCGCGTGGGCCTGCCAGGGGAACGCGCGAGGCCCGGGGGTGAGCCCGAGGGCGACGTTTCCCACCTCGTCGAGCAGGAGCCAGACGGCGGTGCCGAAGAGCGCGCCTGTCGCCAGCTCGCGGCCGGGACCCCCACCGGCCAGCCGCCGGCGCAGCAGCGCATAGACGGCACCCGAGCCGATGCCGGTGGCCCAGTGGATCGCCGAGCCGAGCTTCTTCCTCTCGTCCTCGGAAAGCTGCCTGTACGCGAAGT
This sequence comes from Thermoanaerobaculia bacterium, assembly GCA_036277235.1. GTDB lineage: Bacteria > Acidobacteriota > Thermoanaerobaculia > Multivoradales > UBA5704 > DATMER01. The sequence goes on from DASUNJ010000906.1 coordinate 4,668, forward strand.
GGGCTGCCTTCTCCGCCGCCACTTCATAGGCGGTCTTGTCGCCCCGCGCCTGGTCCTCGCGCTGCCGGGCCTGCGCGCCCTCCTTCTCATAGAGGTAGGAGGTGGTCTTTCCCATGATCCAGGTCGCCGTAGCTCCGGCAAGAGCCCCCAGAGCGAGATCCGTGCAAAGGTTGCGGTCAGGCTTCATCGTTTTTCCTCCCGACAATCAGAAGATGCGGGATCGATGCCATTCGTCGAGTCCTGGTCATACGGGCGACTCCCTCCGCTGCTTCACGGGCCGCTCGACGACCGGCCTCTCCCGCTTCCACCCGCGGCCGAAATCCACCAGCCCGCTCCGATCCGCCAAGACCCAGTCGACGACCTCCTCCGAGTGACCCTTCACGGGAATCTTGTCGATCGTGGCGAGGAAGCCTCCACCCTCGAACTGCTCCACTGCCATCCTCGCCCTCAGCTTCGGAAGCTGGCTGCCTTTAGGCTCAGGCAGGGCCTTTCCTCCACCCGGCACCTTGAGCGACTGGAGATGTGAGGCGATCTCCGCACCGAGGAAGAAGCGATCCTCTTTGCGCTTGGCTGAAAGCTTCAAGTTCTTACCCAGGGCCGCCTGGTAGATGAGGTCGCGGACAGGGGAAATGGGCTCGGTGCCAGATCTCACGCGAAACCCGGGCATGAAGACGTTGCCGCCAATCGCGCAGGCTGCACACGTCGCGAGGAAGTCGTTTACCCACAGGAGCCCGGCCTTCGTCATCTCGCGGTCCTTCAGCTCGATACCGGCGAAGTAGGCGAGCAGGTGGGCCGCGTAGTGCATTTCGGCGTGCGGGGAGTTGGCGCCCTGCTCGCCGCGCATGAGCCCCTCCTGGCGCTCGCTCGCGAAGTAGCGCAGCACCTCCTCGCGGCCCCTCGCCGCCTCCGCATCGTCGCCTTCCAGGTGCCGGTAGAGCCACCTTCCTACCCTGCCCATGATCTTGTAGTTCTCGCTCGCTCCCCCTTTGGTAGGCTGGCCTTCCCGCATCTCCTGGAAGGGGGTAGGAGGCTTGATGTCCGGGGCTGGAATGTCGCCGAACAGCACTGCAGCCAGTCGGTCGAGCCGGTGCAGCAGAGTCTGGGCTACTTTCCCTACGGGCGGTTGTTGGACTGCGGCGGCAGTGCGCATCATGAAAGACTCCCGGTTGAGTTTTGCAGGATCATAGCCGTTTTCATGCTGGGAAACTCCTGGTTTGATTTATGCAGGCTGTCGAGGTGGAGGCGCGTAATGGCTACGGAGACGCTTCACATCGAACGGCCCACGATTGGTCAGCCGCGAACGGGCACAGCCCCGACAGGCGCCCTGCGCTGCCGCCGCAAGTTCCTTCGTTTCTTTCCGGAAGGTTTCCGCGACGAGACCTACATCGACTGGGAACGGGGCTACAAGTGGGACGCGCACGAGCAGTGGAATGCTCTTTTGGATCGCGCCACCTTCCGCAAGCTCCTGCGCGAGGACGGGCACGCCAAGGTCGCCGCCCGCGCAGTGCGGATCGAATCCCGGACCAATCTCCTTTTCTCCTTTGAAAAGATGGCTCTGCGCGACGCGGTGAAGTCGCCTGATGGCGCGCACTCCTTCGCAACGGGCCTTTACGACTTCCTGCATGGCGCTGGCGCCGTGGCGACGAAGTTCCGGCGCTGGTGCGAGGTCGTCGAAGGCTTGCCTCGGAAACAGACGCGCGTTTTCACCTGGCCCGTGGTCACCGTCTTCGGATTCATCGCGCAGCCGGACACGCACATCTTCCTGAAGCCGAACGTCACTCGCACGGCTGCACACGAGTACGGCTTCGATTTCGTTTACAAGTCCCGGCCGTCCTGGAAGACCTACTCCAATCTCCTTCAGTTTGCCGAGGTCGTGCGGCACGATCTCCGCGATCTGAAGCCACGGGACATGATCGACATCCAGTCGTTCCTCTGGGTGCAGGGTTCTGACGAGTACGAGGAGTGATAGCCTCCTTCCGGCAGTTGTGGCAAACTAGGAAGGGTGCAATCCCTCCCCAGGCACCAGGATGGCGATTTCAGATAAAGCTATGGTCGATCGGCAGAAATTCTTCCGCGGGCGGGACCCCCGAGAGGCTCCCATGTACAGCTTGGCGGAAGCGTCTCACTACCTCCACATGCCAGCCGTGACCCTGCGGTCGTGGGTAGGAGGCCGGCATTTCGTGTCCGGCGGCGAGCGGCACTTCTCGCCCGGAGTCATCCATCGACCGGACCTGGGCGATGCACGGCTCTCGTTCACCAACCTGGTGGAAGCTCACGTCCTGAGGGCGCTGCGCACGGAGCACGGCGTGCCCATGCAGCACGTCCGTAAGGCGCTCGAGTTCGCTGAAGCCAGTTGCGGCATCGAGCGGTTGCTGATCAGCGATCAGCTCCGTGCGTCTCCCGGCGAGATGTTTCTCAAGGAATACGGGCGGCTGCTGAGCCTGTCCAGGTCGGGGCAACTCGCCATGGAGAAGGTCTTGGGGATCTTTCTCCGGCGTCTGTCGCGAGACCTCGACGGAATCCCGGTCCGGCTCTATCCTTTCGTAGCACCAGACATCTCCGATGATCGCCGAGTCATCACCATCGACCCGCGTCTAGCGTATGGCCGCCCAGCCATTGCCAGCAAGGGTGTCAGTACGGCAATCCTCACCGAGCGTGTAAACGCCGGCGAGAGCGTTGAGGAGCTCGCCCGATACTACGGTCTTGACGAAGCGGACGTCGAAGAAGCGATCATCTACGAAAGACGCGCCGCCTGATCCCGTTTTCTTCGTCGACGCAGATCTCTCGGACAGTGTCTTCTTCGAGATCCTCGCGCGGAGAACGTGGTGCGAACCCTGCCATCGATCCATCGTTTCCTGCGGCGGCACCCTAGCCCATGGATCGCGAAGCTCTATCGGCCCTCGATGATCCTGCCGGGGCAGGAGACACCGCCTGGGAAGATTCAGATGTGGCTGACCATGCAGCAATGGCTCAAGGAGAGGTGAGTTGGCAGCCTGCCGTGCCGAGTTAGACTTTCGTGCAACGCTGAAGCGGAGGAAATATGAACACCAACCCTGCCGATCTCTTCCTGCAAGACATCCGCATTCAGGCCCGCAAGCTCAAGGAGCTCGCGGACAAGGCCCTCGTTCAGGTCAGGGACGAGGACCTCTCCGTCACTCTCGATCCCGAGTCGAACAGTCTGGCCATGATCGTCCAGCACCTGGCGGGCAACCTTCGATCCCGGTGGACCGACTTCCTCACCTCCGATGGAGAGAAGCCGGACCGCAATCGCGACGCCGAGTTCGAGCCCCATGAGGGAACCAGCCGCGCCGATCTCCTGGCCTCCTGGGAGGAGGGATGGAGCCGGTTGTTCGGATCGCTGGACACTCTCACCGTAGAGGATCTCGGAAAGACGGTCCTCATCCGGTCCGAGCCGCACACGGTAGTGCAGGCCATCAACCGCGGGGTGGCCCATGCCGCCTCTCACGTCGGCCAGATCATCCTGCTTGCGAAACATTTTGCCTCGGCGGACTGGCGGACGCTGTCCATCCCCCGCGGAAAGTCGAGCGAATTTACGCAAGCGATGCATCGCAAACAGTAGCGCTCCAAATCTCCAGTCGTGTGGCGGATGTTTCGCCGGTCCCGCGTATCTCTGAGCGGGTAAGACGAACCAACCACTCAACGAAAGTACGACTTGGAGATAGACATGCTCGCTCGCAAGATCACCTTTGCTGCCACCTTTGCCCTCTCGCTCCTGACGATCGGCACCGCTCACGCGCAGACCGCCACCTTCGGTGTCGAGGCGATGGCCGCGACCTCCGGCTACAGCGGCACCTACACGGACAATCCCGGCCCTGTCGCGGGCGGACAGGCGGCCGGCGCCTCCTCCGATCCGGCCGGGCTCCAGTACTACAACGGCTATGGCCAGGTCTACGGCGACGCCGCCTCAGCCGCCACCGCCTATACGCACTACCTCTATGGAAACGTGGATGTCCTGGCCGACAACATCTCCGCCACCGCGTTCGGCAACGCTTCTCCTACCGGCAACACGGAGAGCCGCTGGTGGGACTACATCACCGTCCGCTCGAACACCCTTCCGAACGGCACGCTCGTCGAGCTGGTGTTCCGCAACGCCTTGACCACCAACTGGACCGCCTCGGGCGTGTACAAGGGCAACGTCTGGTCCGAGCTGCAGATCGGCGGCTACAGCGCCTCGACGCAGTCCAGGATGGATTCCGTCTGGGGCACGACCGAGGTCCCCGGGCCGGAGCTCCGCATCAAGTTGAAGGTGGGCAGCCGCTACTCCCTGAGCTCCAAGCTGCGGGTCTTCGGACGGGCCTTCTACTTCACCCAGGGCCCGGTCTACGACGGACAGATCAACATCGAGACGGCCGCCGAGGTGCAGATGGACCCCGGCACCCAGGACGTCTGGCTCGACTTCGACTCCGACCGCTGATTTCCTCTCTGATCCGCACCCGACGCCGCCGCGGCTCACCGCGGCGGCGTTCGGCGTTAAACTTGGCTCATGAGCCGCCTTGCCCTCGCCCTGTGGCTCGCCCTCCTTCTCTCTCTGGATGTCTCTGCCCAGAGGATCCCCGATCCCGGCTTCGACACGTCGGTCAAGCGTCCAGCCTACAAACGCGGCCAACCGGCGGTAGTCATCGACGAGGCGCACTCGAACTTCCACACGGCTGAGGGCCGCTACAAGCCTCTCGCGGAGCTGCTGCGGAGCGACGGCTACCGCGTCCTCCGCGGCACGGCGAAATTCAACCGGAAGAGCCTGAAGGGAGTCCGCGTCCTGGTGATCTCCAACGCGACGGCTCCCGATGCCACCGACGAGGCATCCGGGCCGGCGTTCACGGAGGAGGAGTGCGACACCGTGCGGGACTGGGTCCGCGCAGGCGGCTCGCTCCTGCTGATCGCGGACCATACACCGTACGGCAGCGCCGCCGAAAACCTTGCGAAGAGGTTCGGGGTGGACATGGGCAAGGGGACGGTCTTTGACTCCGAATACGGGCATAAGGAAGATCCCAGTGTTCTGACCTTCTCGCGAGAGAACGGGCTTCTCGGGTCGCATCCGCTGTTGCGGGGGCGCGGCCCGGACGAGGAGGTCAAGCGGGTCGTAGCGTTCACGGGTCAGTCGCTCGGCGTGCCGGATGGCGCGGCCGTGTTGATGAAGCTCGGCCCCGGTGCGCGGGAGGCGCAGTCCGTGCAGGAGCTGCAGGCGGGGACGGGACGGCCCGTGGGCGGACGGGCCCAGGGAATCGCCTTGAAGCCGGGCAAGGGCCGGGTGGTGATGATGGGCGAGGCGGCCATGTTCTCGGCTCAGCTCATCCGGTTCGAGCACGAGGGAAAACCGATGGAATTCAAGATGGGGATGAACGTCCCCGGCAACGACGACCGGCAGCTCGCGCTGAACATCTTCCACTGGCTGTCCGGTCTCCTGGAGTAAACAATGGCAACGATCGATCCCCGCGTCGACATCGGACACGTCCATCTGAAGGTCGCGGACCTGGAGCGCTCGCTCGCTTTCTATTGCGGCGTGCTCGGCTTCGAGCTGATGCAGCGGATGGGAAGCCAGGCCGCGTTCGTCAGCGCGGGCGGCTACCACCATTACATCGGCCTGAACACGTGGGAGAGCCTCGGCGGCTCTCCGCCGCCCCCGGGCACGACGGGGCTCTATCACACCGCCATCCGCTACCCCGACCGCCGTACTCTAGCGGACGCTCTGCGGCGCCTCGTCGAAGCGAACATCTCCTTGGATGGGGCCGCGGATCACGGAGTGAGCGAGGCGCTCTACCTGCGGGATCCGGACGACAATGGTGTCGAGCTGTACCGCGACCGGTCGCGGGAGGAGTGGCCGCGATCGCCTGACGGCGGAGTCGCGATGTACACGCGTCCGCTCGATCTGCGCGCGTTGATGGCGGAGTTGAAATGAAAAGGAAAAGGGCGCGGCGGAATGCCGCGCCCTTTTCGACAGCGGGAAAGATCGATCAGATTTCGTACTCGCCGCCGGGGTAGACGAACGAGTCGCGGGGGGCGAACCAGGAGGAGGCGGCCACGGGCTGGAACGGATCGGCCGGACGCAGCGCCCATGCCGGGTGATCCTTGGTGAGGAACTCGACCGACTGCAGCTCGAAGGGATCGACCAGGTCACCGATGTAGGCGTAGTTGCCGCCGAGGATCTTGCCGTTGAGCTGCGTCACGTAGGTCAGGTGTCCGCGGGCGACCACTCCGATCTTCTTGCCAACGCGTGCCCGGGTGCGGATGATCGGCACTCCATCGACCGAGGTGACGGCTTCGAGCTCGTGGCCCTGCACTTCGAGCGTGGTGGTGCCCGGGGTGGCCGGCACGCCCCGCTCGAGGAC
>DASUNJ010000907.1:0-4188 GCA_036277235.1 Thermoanaerobaculia bacterium
GACCCCTCTACCCGTTGGGTAGACCCCTCTACCCGTTGGGTAGACCCCTCTACCCGTTGGGTAGACCCCTCTACCCGCTGGGTAGACCCCTCTACCCGCTGGGTAGACCCCTCTACCCGCTGGGTAGACCCCTCTACCCGCTGGGTAGGCATAGTTACCGCTGGGTAGACCTGGCTACCCGTCTCATTGGCACGCAGGAACGCCAGCGCCCGCTCCACGCAGCCTCCAGGGCACGCCCCCCTCTTTTTTAGATTGGCTCCCTCTCCTGCGTAGCAGGGGAGGGCTGGGGAGGGGTCTTCCTCTGGCCCGTTTCCTTGTCTCCCGGCCGTCCTTCCTTCTTTCTTCGGAGCAGTGCTTCGAGACGGTGAGAACGTCCGGCGCAGCCGGACCGCTGTGAGCGCCGGCGTCTCCGGATACCCGTCCCCCGATTCGTGGCGAGTTGATTGCGGAGGGCGCTAATCCGACAACGCCAGTCCAATAAGCATCCCACTGGCAAGAGCGTCGCGTTCTCCGACAGCGCGCCAGCCTCCAGAACTGCATCCGACCATCGCTGCTATCGTCGCCCCACGATGACCTTTGACGAGAAGCTCGATGAGCTCTTTCAAGACCTCCTCCGTGCCCGCGACACCTACGAGGCTTGGTGGAACCTCAAGAACCGGAAGGTCCGTCCGAAGTACGTCGATACCATGAACGTGTACTCCGAGTACTTCGTCGTTGCCGTTCACAGCCAGGCGCCTTTGAACACAAAACAGAGCGACATCTGCTCGCAATGCTCCGGGATCTGCACGCGCATCGCCGGCGAAGGACGGCATCTAAGCGCCAGCGCAGGCGGTGACCTTATGCCGTGCCGCGGAGTTTCGACCGCCAGGTGTGCGCGGTGTCGCCTAACTCATACGCCGTTGGCGGTCAGAGTGGCTTGCACACGGTGGCGAAGAATTCTTCACTCGCAGATAGGACGGAAGTGTGACGTTCCCTCCCTCGTGCAGGATTTGCTCACGGCTGCATGAAATCCCCAGAGCTGAGGTCTGTTGGCAGAGAGTATTGACCGCCATTAGGACGATCCGTGGGGATCTCCTGAGGAACGGGGTGCAGCTCGACCCCTGGGAACCCCATCCCATACAACCCACACAATCATAGAGTTCTGGCTTTTGAGTTAGCAGACGCTTCGGGCCCTCGGCTCCTACTCACGGCGCCTTAACGGTGGTGAGCCGGGGGAGTCTCATGGTCGATCAGGCAACTCGAGGTCCAAGAGCCCATAGTCGGCCCGCGAATTGCTCCGCAACTCGCTACGGTTGTTCTCGGATCAGCTTCAACACACGCCCGGCACCTGAAAGCTTGGCCCCGCCTCTCGCCCCCTTTCAGGGCGCTCTGCGGTGACGGGTGCTTTCCCAGGGCATCGCTGCGCTCAGCCCTGGGCTTCGTTCTGTCGGCCCGTTGGGCCGGACTGGGAGTAGAATGGGGGAACCTGTTTTGCGTCCTTTTCCCAGGTCGTTCGTCTCCTCACGTGCATGCCTGACAAGGACACAGCACAAACCCACAAACCAGGAGACGAACCATGAACAGCCAGACCCCCGCATCCCAGATCGACACCGCTGCACCGGTCCGTGAAGTTGACATCGAGAAGGCGTGCTGCTCGCCCGCCGAGCAGGAGACGTGCTGCGAGCCGGAGGCGAAGTCTTCCTGCTGCGGAGCTGCGGAAGCGGCGCAGACCCCACAGCGAGAGACTTGCGGATGCCGGTAGCGGCCGATCCCGCCGTGAGAGCACGGGCCGGGGGGAAGAACGACTCCCCCGGCCCGGTGCGCCGGCCTCCGGAAGAGCAGGAGGCCTGGCGGGCGTACCGGTTGGAGCTGCACCGGTTCGTGCGCGCACGAGTAGAGGACGAAGCCGCCGCGGAAGACCTCGTCCACGACGTTTTGCTGCGGGCGTACTCACAACGCGACACGCTGCGGGATGCCGGCCAGTTGCGGCCGTGGCTGTACCAGATCACCCGCAACGCTCTGATCGACCACTACCGGAAGCGCAAGCCCACGTCGGTGCTGCCGGACGAGCTCGCCGACGAGGGGACCTCCGAGGCGAATGGGGCGCAGCGGGAATTGGCGCGTTGCATCGAGCCGTTCGTGGACGCGCTCCCCTCGCGCTATCGAGAGGCGCTCGTCCTATCCGAGATCGAAGGTGTGCCGCAACGGGAGGTGGCCGAGCGGCTGGGGCTGTCCCTGTCCGGGGCCAAGTCGCGCGTGCAGCGAGCGCGCAAGATGCTCGCTGCAATGTTGCTGGACTGTTGCCGTGTGGAGCTCGACAGCCGCGGCGGCATCATGGACTACGAACCGAAGGGCCGGTGCGAGAGTTGCTGATTCGTCCTTTCCGCGGGAGACACCCATCATGAAGTACAGGTCTCTGCTGATGGTGCTCGTCGTGTGCTGTCTCGTGCCCAAGCCCGTTGATGCGGCCGACGAGGTGTTCGACTCGAACGGCGTGAAGATTCGGTATGTCACTGCAGGGCAGGGCGAACCCGTCGTCCTCATTCACGGCTGGATGGGCGATTCCAGCATGTGGGGCCGGGATCAGTCCGGCAACACCAGGCTCAACACCACCGGCGCGGAGGGGTTTCAGTTGATTGCCCTGGATTGCCGGGGGCACGGCAAGAGCGACAAGCCGCATGACCCGGAGAAGTACGGTCCCGAAATGGCGGCCGACGTGGTGCGCCTGCTCGACCACCTCAAGATCGAGAAGGCACATTTGATCGGCTATTCGAGTGGGGCGTTCATCGCCGGCAAGGTGGCCGCGACCCATCCCGAGCGCGTCCTCAGCGTCGTCTACGCCGGCCAGGCACCCGTCATCGTGGGGTGGAAAGCGTCCGATTTCTCCGAAGTCGACGTCTTTGCCAAGGCGGTGGACGAGGGCAAAAGCCTGGGGTCATACATCATGGCGGTGATACCGCCCGGCGGGGTCAAGCTGACCGAGGACCAGGCAAATGCGTTTGCCAATTCTTTGTATGGCGACAAGGACGTCAAAGCGTTTGCGGCGGCCGGCCGCGGCTTCAAGAACCTGGAGGTGACCGGGGAGCAACTGGCGAAGTGCAAGGCTCCGATCCTGTTCATCCACGGCGGCAACGAATCCGATCATGTGAAGAACAGGGTTGCGACGGTACGAGAGCTGCTCGGCCGTGGCGAGGTCAAGATCGTCGAGGGCGGGGACCACATCACCACGCTCACCAAACCGGAGTTCGGGGCCGCGATCCTCGAGTTCCTGCGCTCCGGCAAGCCAAAATAGGCCGGCGGCCGCCGTTACGAACCGCTCCCTAACTTGAGATCCGGTGCAATTCTCCGCCTCGCGCAGTCACTACAAGAATAGAGAGACTGCCTACTGCCTCGCTTGGCATGGAGAGAGGTCCAATGGAGACGGAAGCGTTCATGGCAGATCCCATCATCTTCCTGACACAGCGGCCACTTCTGATCAATGTTCCCCTCGACACGAATCTGGGAATAGAGCCGGGGCATTTCACCGTTCAGGCTGACTCTATGCTGGTCAACCCCCAGTCTAGCCAGAAGCCCTGCGCGTTAGAAATCGACCAGAGCAATTCCTCTCCTCTCTTGGCGTACTGGTGCTCCTATGAGCCAGACCGAGCCACTCAATTAACAGTCGGGGCGGGCGCGAATTTCATGTTCACGGCAAATATGGACGGTTGCTCATTCCTTATCAAACGTGACACCACCGGGTCGGTAATTGTGAGTCATAGCAATGCAGCCTCAATCGGCATGTCAATGCATGGGGCGATGCGCGGAAAAGGACCTGCGACATCCTCGGTATTCCAGAAAACCATGCAAGAGCAGATGGGGTTCGCGAAGCTTGGAGGAAGCCAGGACGTGGTTACTCATCACTCGCAATCCGGCGAGTGCACCACGGTCGTTGGAGTCCGCGAAACCGGGAGTGGAGCCTGGAAGTTCTACAAGCAGGTTATTTCTGTCGACAGCAGCGGCATCAACGTTTCCGTGAAGACGTTGACCGAGATGTGAGCTGCTGGCTTCTTGCTGCGCCATGGAGACGGACCCCGAGCTCCGCCGCCACGTCGGCGGGGCGGTCCCACGAGGAGGTGGAGGAGCGGTTTCGAAGGGTGTTCCTCAAACCTGTCCGGCCGGGGCCTACATCGGCTACTGCGGGATTGCTCGGGTGTAAGATCTCCCCCATGA
>DASUNJ010000908.1:0-2855 GCA_036277235.1 Thermoanaerobaculia bacterium
ACCATGACCCGAGGCGAGTACGAGGAGCGCCGGCGCGCGCTCGAGGCTCAGCGCGAGGCGGACATCGCGATGATCAACGCGGCCCACGAGATCCGGGTCCGCTCTCTCGACAAGCTCTGGCAGGCCGCGGCGGAAGACGGCGCGGACTTCACCAGGCCGGCCGCGCCCGGGAACGGATCCCTCCCGACCCCGGCCGCCGTCCCGGCGGTCTCCGCGCCCCCGGCTGCGGTCCGCAGGAAGATGCGCGGGCGCGGAGAGGTCCTGAACGATCTCGACGAAGCCTTCCCCCAACTCCCGGAGGTGTTCGACAAGCGCGACATCACCCGCGTCCTGGGCTACGAGCCGGCCCGGGCGACGCTCTTCCGGGCTCTCCGGCAGCTCATGGACGAGGGAGTGATCGCCATGGAAGATCAAAGCCTCCCAGGGACGATCCTCACCGCCTTCCGGAAGATTCGAACATGACCGGCGAGCAGCAGAGGGTCCTGGCTGCCGCGGTCGAGCGCATCCTCCCCTCGGACGACGGCCCCGGCGCCGAGGAAACCGGGGCGGCGGCCTACATCGAGCGGCTCCTGGAGACAGACGGCTTCCGTTCCTGGCAGCCGCTCTTCGACGACGGCCTCGGTCGATTGGAGGAGCTGGCCGGGGAGCTCTACGGCCGATCCTTCTCCGCGGGCTCCCCGGAAGAGAGGGACGAGGTCCTGCGCCGCTTCCAGGCGGAGCCGGACCGCCTGCGCCAGGCCTTCTTCCGCAAGCTCGTGTCCTTCACCCTGGAGGGCTTCCTCTGCGACGGCCTGGGCTGGAGCTATCTGGAGGTGCCCGAGCTGCAACCGGGCTACTGCCTGGGGAAACCCCCCTCTTGAGATCGGGCATCCGGGACGCGGTCATCATCGGCAGCGGTGCCGGGGGAGGCCCCCTGGCCCTGGCCCTCTCGCGGGCGGGTCTCGACGTGCTCGTCCTCGAGAAAGGCCCCCGGTTCCGCCCCGAGGACTACCCGGCCGACGAGGTGGCGAACCAGCGGCATCGCTTCTTCCTCCCCTACTTCGAGGGCGAGCCTCATACCGTCGTAACCCCGAAGACGACCCGGCCAGTGCGGACCGAGCTCGGCTGGATCGCCACCTGCGTCGGCGGCGGCACGGTCCACATGGGCGCCTACCTCTACCGTTTCCATCCCGACGACTTCCGCATGCGGAGCCGCTTCGGGCCGGTGGAGGAGCTGGCCGACTGGCCCTTCGGCTACGACGAGTTGGAGCCCTATTACGCCCTTGCCGAACGGGAGGTGGGCGTCGCCGGGCTGGCCGGGCTCAATCCCTTCGAAGGTCCGCGCTCGGGTCCATACCCCCTGCCGCCGCTGGACAGCCATCCGGTCACGCCCTGGCTGGAGGAGGCCTGCCGCAAGCGGGGGCTCCATCCCTTCCCCACTCCGCGCTCCATCAACTCGCGCCCGTACCAGGGACGGCCGGCGTGCGTCTACTGCAGCGCTTGCGCGGGATACGGCTGCCGCGTGGGGGCGAAAGGGAGCACCGCCGAGGCTCTGCTCCCCCGTGCCGAGGCGACCGGACATTGCGAGATCCGGCCGGAGTGCATGGTGAAGGAGGTCACCGTGGACCGCCAGGGCCGGGCGTCGGGCTGCGTCTATCTAGATAAGGAGGGCCAGGAGCACGAGGTGCCGGCACGGCTCGTCTTCGTCTGCGCCTCGGCGGTCGAGTCGGCGCGCCTGCTGCTGCTCTCGCGCTCTCCCCGCTTTCCCGACGGGCTGGCGAACGGCAGCGGACGGATCGGCCGTCACCTGCAGTTCCACGGCGTCACCATGGGCAACGGACGACTCCGAATCGGGGATCATCCGGAGCTCCCCCTGGGCGCCTGGCACCCCTTCCTCGGCGTCTCGGCCATGGACCACTACTTCCTTCCCGAAGGCGTGAGCGAGATCGCCAAGGGGGGGCTGCTCCGCTTCGACATGGAGACCGCGGCCCCCTTGGCCGCGGCCGAGATGCTGGCGACCGGATCCGGGCCGGCGCTCTGGGGGGCGGAGCTCAAGGGCCGCCTGCGGGAGCACTTTCAGGAGCATCGGACCGTCGGCTTCGAAGCCTTTCACGACTTCCTGCCCAATGACCGGACGTTCGTGGAGCTCGATCCGGAGGTGAAGGACCGCTGGGGACTGCCGGTGGCGCGCATCCACCTGGACGTGCCCGACCACCATCGCACCGCGGGAAGCTGGCTGCTCGACCGGGGCTTCGAAATCCTGGACGACCTGGGCGCAGTGGACCTGCGGCCGAGCTCGGTCGGCGGCACCTCGGCCTACCTGGTCCACGGCACCTGCCGCATGGGAACCGACCCCCGGACCTCGGTCTTGAACGCCCACTGCCAGGCTCACGAGGTGCCCAACCTCTACGTCGTGGACGGCAGCTTCATGCCCACTTCGGGAGGAGCGGCCCCGACCCTGACCATCCTCGCCAACAGCTTCCGGGTGGCCGGCCATGTCATCGCGGGGAACATCTCGTAAATCAAGTGAAAATCAAGTCTTCTTTCTCTCTTTTTGATCGCCTACATTAGCGGTGCCTCGGCGGAGTAGGGGCCTGCCGCACGGGCGAGGTAGGTCCGACGTGGCCCCGCAACCAGGAACAGGAGGATGCAATGAAGAAAGTCGACGTGGTCCGTGCCTGGCGTGACGAGGAGTACCGCAACAGCCTCACCGAGCAGCAGCGGGCCAGCCTGCCCGAAAATCCCGCCGGCCTGGCGGTGGTCAGCGACGAAACCCTGCGGAGCATCACTGGCGGCTGTTGTACGACGTATGCCAAATGCTCGAAGCCGGTTTGTTCCTGTGTGACCTGGCCGGAACAGTGCCCCTAGACCAGCCC
>DASUNJ010000909.1:0-2175 GCA_036277235.1 Thermoanaerobaculia bacterium
GCCTTGATGCGATCCACCCCTTCGCGACCTTTGAGGCGGTCCTCCTCGTCGGTGCCGAGGAGCGTATTGTTGCCGTCGGTGCCGGTTAGGACCTTCGCCAGGGCTTGGTGCCCGGCGAACAGCGCTCCGACCATCACTACCATCACTGCGAGCAATACGTACAATCGATTCATTCGATTCCCTGCCTTAGTCTACCGTGGAGCTTGTGCCGCTCCCCTTCTCACTGTTCTCGGTCTCTACCCCACCACGTTCGGCGGTTCCCTTCGTCACAGCCGGAACAATAACAGCTTCGGGGCATAGCGCAACCTAAAAAGCCTTCTGAGAATCCCGTCAAAGCAAAAATCCTAGATCGGCTATTCGCTGGTCTCGGATGGTGCCGCGGCCTTCTGTCCGCTATTCTGAGGCGGCGGGCCACTTCGAGAGGTAGCAACGAACGCCATGAAACCGTACGTACTCGACGACGCCTCCACGTTGGAGTACCAACGGCTCGACCTGATGTCCAAGATCCTCGACCCCTGGACTCGGGGGTACCTAAGCGCCCTTGGGGTCGGCGAGGGTTGGCAGTGCCTGGAACTGGGCAGCGGTAACGGCAGCATCGCGGAGTGGCTCTGTGACACGGTCGGCCCCTCGGGGAACGTGACGGCCGTCGACATCAACCCGGTACTCCTCGAGTTGATCCCCGCGCAAAATCTCACTATACGGCAGATGGATTTACGCACTTCATCCGGGGAGTTGCCGCCGAACGCCTACGACCTGATAAGCTGCCGCGCTTTACTGCACCAGATCTCCGAGTACGCTCCGGCGGTGCTCGCGCAGATGGCCGCCGCCCTCAAACCGGGTGGATGGCTGTTGGTGCAAGAGCCTGACTTCCACCTCGCGCAGACCACGGAGCCGGATGTCTGGGCAAAGACCTGGAAGGCGCTGATCGACTGGGGGCACGCCAACGGGGTCGACTGGCTGATCGGCCGCGGGCTACCGGGCATGGTAAGTAAACTGGGTCTCGGGCAACCTCAGGCCAAGACCGACGTGCAGAACATCCGCGGCCGCGATCGCGGGGCGCTGTATTTCCGGTTGTTCTTCGCCGAGGTGCGTGAGCGCGTGCTCGACAGCGGGCGACTCGATGCGGCAACGCTCGACGCCGCTTCGGCGTTGCTGGAGGACGCGAACTACTGGACCCAGTGCTGGATGATGACGGCGGTGTGGGTGCGCAAGCCGCCGGCCTGAGTGTACGTGAGGCTCGCCCTAGAGGCTCGCCTCGTACAGAGTCCGGTGGAAGAGTGGTGCGTTCGGTGTCGACACGAACCTCCGCCGCTTCCTTTAGCGGGTTTGTCCTATGGTGATCAGGCGCCCTTGCTATTATTCGCCCAACCTCGTAGAAAAGGCATAGACCACGGCGGGCTCGGCGCCGTTACAGCACGAGGTCGATCAGATACGGACCCTCGGAGCGCAGGCCGGCGGCGAGCTGGCGCTGGAGTTCATCCATCGTCCCGGCGCGTTCCGCCTCCACCCCCATGGCGCGGGCTAGGCCGACCCAGTCGAGCGCCGGCCGGTCGAGCTCCATCATGCCGAGCGCCCCGCGCCCGGCATCGCCCTGGCCGAGGTTCGCCAGCTCATGTTTTAGGATCGCGTAGGAGCGGTTATCCAGGATGAGAGTGGTGACGTCGAGGCCCTCGCGTGCCTGGGTCCACAGGGCCTGCACCGTGTACATCGCGCTGCCGTCGGCCTGCAGGCAGATCACCTTCCGATCCGGGCATGCGACCGCCGCCCCGGTGGCGAGCGGCAGTCCGATACCGATAGCGCCTCCGGTGACCTGCAAGAAGTCGTGCGGGGCCGTGCCCCTCGTCCTCGACAGGAAAGCCGCCGCGGCGGTGAGCGCCTCGTCGACGACGATCGCGCCTTCCGGAAGTAGCGTCCCGACCGCCGCGGCGGCCGCCTCCGACGTGATCTCTTCACTCGAGGGTGGTGGGTACTCTTCTCGCGCCTGGACTGGGGCAACCTTGGGCGCGCCGAGCTCTTCGGCGAGTGCCTCCAGCGCACCCACGATGTCCTCGCCTTGCGTGGCGAGCGTATGGGTTTCGCATTGCGGCGGGCTGAGCGCGCTCGGCTTGTCGGGGTAAGCGAAGAAGGCGACCGGCGCCTCGGAGCCGACCAGCACGAGGTGGCGGGCGCCAGCGA
>DASUNJ010000910.1:0-4786 GCA_036277235.1 Thermoanaerobaculia bacterium
AAGGGCGTGCTTGCCGGTGCACAAGGCTGGTCCGAAGGGAGGATGCGTGGTGGGGAATCCGACTCCGCTAACAAGGTTGCCGAATTCCTTGTAGGCGTGCATCTCGTTGATCTCTACCTGGCCTTGTCCAGGGACAATGCCAATGATGCGCTCAATGCCCTGAGCCCTATCATCACGCACACCCCGAACTTCCTTATGCTCCCGCAGGAAGCCCAATTCTATAAAGAGGCACACAGGCAGATCGCCTCTGGGAAAAACCCCCGCACATTCGCAATCGAGGCTGCTCAGAAGGAGGCCAGCCTGACTAAAGGGATGGCTGAAGAAGGATCTTCGTACCTGGAGTTCGGGAAATGGGCTGAAGCCGGCCGGCTCTCCGCCCTCGCACGACAGTCTACCTTCTTCCAGAATGATGAGACACGCCGCTTCCTGGACTGGCTGGTACGCAATGCGGAGGAGCAGGACCTCCCTACTGAGATCGTCCGCGACTTGGAGAAAATCCGCGATCTCCTCAGCGAGGCGGAACCACCACAGTTCCCCTACGACGCTCTTGCTAGACGCTTCACGTCGATTCTCCGCTACTACCAAGGCGAATCCCGCTCCGGCTCCTCCTTCTGACCTGCGCTCCCCGAGACCGCTCCCGCGAAGCACGACCTTCAAGAACTTCTCGCGCTCTTCCCAGAATCCTACGCCAGCCTTTTTCCCGCGAGACACGGGACCGCCACCCGTCTCCAGGCGCCACAATTTCAGGGGAGAGCCTCTGTCCCTTCTTTTCGAGAGGCGCAGAATCCAGGGAAAGCCCCGTTCCCTGCTTTTCCGGGAGAGCGAAACCCGGGGAGAGACTCTTTCCCTCCTTTTCCGGAGGCGGGAAACCCAGGAAAAGCCTCTTTCCCTGCATATCGCGAGACCGGAAATCCAGGGAAAGACTCTTTCCCTCCTTTTCCTTAGGCGCAAAACCCGGGGAAAGATCCTTTCCCTTCTTTTCGCGAGATGGTAAATCCAGGGAAAGCCGCTCTCCCTGGATTTCGGGAGACGGGAAATTCGGTGAGAGGCCCTTTCCCCGCATTTCGCGAGGCTAGAAATCGAGGGAAAGCCTCTTTCCCTGCTTTTCGGGAGACAGGAAACTCGGGGAAAGACCCTTTCCCCGAGCTCTGAGAGGCTGGAACTCTTAATCCGGGACCGCGCTCTCCCGGAGATAGAGCCCTGCAAGCTCCTCCACTTCCCGGAAGACCTGATCCCTCCGTTCCTTCAACTCGACCGCGAGCCGCCTCCTCGTCCTGAGGAAGAGATAGGCCCGGGCCTCGTTCCAGAAGATCTCCCCCTGCTCGCGGAAGAGCATGGCGGCATATCCGGTCAGCGGACCCGCGAGGAAGACGAGCGCTCCCAGCCAGGCGTTGTCCGCCCAGCGGGCGACGAGGATGGCTTCCACGAGCCAGACGAGCGGGTAGAGGATGAGGCCTCCGAAGACCTTGTAGGTGGCGACCTGGTCCGGACTTCGGCGGACAACCCAGGCCACGAGACGGACGAGCCAGAAGGGGACGATGTTGAGGATCGTGCCCACGGCGGCGAGGGGGAGGTGGATCAGGAGTCGGAGAACGGTCGTCACTACGAAGCGGATGACCGGGTTCGGCGGGTAGGCGGCGGCGACCTGGTCGTCCCTCAGGCCGAAGGCTTTCAGGAGATGGTCGTACTCGCGGACGGCTTCCTCCACCGCCTGCACCCGGTCGGGGTAGCGACGGCAGAGGTCCTGGTAACCCTCTACGAAGGCTCGGTGGACCTGGAAGTGGTCGGCGAGCTTCCGGCCTTGGGGGACGTCCAGCTCGGCTCGGCCGTAGAGCTCCGCGGCCCGGCCGATCAGCCAGGCGGCTTCCCAGGAGGGGTAGTTGAGGGTGACTTCCTTCATCCCCTTGTCCACCCGTGCGGTCAGGGAGCGGACGGCGGCGGGGTTGTCCGTACCTCCCGTCTCCACCTCGGGAGCGGGATCGATCGGCTCCCCCACCTGGACGAGGGCTCGGGAGCGGAAGCTCTCCTTCTCGTCGAAGGTCAGACCCACGGGGATGATCCTCACCCCCAGGCCGGGATGCTTGCGCTCGGCTCCCAGGACGATCCTCGCGAGACCGGTCTTGAGCGGCTGGAGCATGGGCTCGTTGTGGCTCTTGCCTTCCGGAAAAAGCGCTATGGCTCCGCCGGAGATCAGGACCTCGTGGGAGGCCTCGAACATCTGCTCGTTGCCGGACGTGTCCACCTGGTCCTGCTTGCGGTAGACCGGGATCGCCCGCGCCCCTTCTACGAAGGGCCGGATGACCGGGTTCTTCCAGAGGGTGCTCTTGGCGAGGAGGTGCGGGAAGACGGGCAGCGTTCCCACCACGAGCACCGCGTCCACCAGGCCGTTGACGTGGTTGGCCACCAAGACCATGGGACGGCCCAACGGGAGCCGCTCCTCCCCCACCACCTCCACCCGCTGGAAGAAGATCTTCAGGACGAGGCGGGCCAGTGCCCGCAGAAAGGCCCTCACCCCCGGCCCCCTCGCCCGGGCAGGAAGGACCAGGGGGAAGGGCTGTCGTGATTTGCCATCGAGCGTCGCCTCATCAGGCAGGCCGCGGGAGGGAAGCTCCCGGACCCCTTGAAAAGGAGGAAGCAATCATGACGTCTCGCCTCCATGGGTGTATCCCGGCGCTGCTCGCGGCGGGAATCTGTCTCGCCACGGCGCCGGCAAGGGCACAGAACGTGCCGGAGCCCGTCGGGCTGAAGTTCACCGGACCTTCGGAAGGGTTCCCGCCGAAGGTGCAGGGAAGGACCAACGTGCGGCCAGTGCCGTGGACGCCCATTGCCGGCCGGCTGACCGAAGCGCTGGACACGCAGATCCGGGCGGCGGTCGTTCGCAACTCGCGCGTCCGCGGTTTGCTCGGAGCGCGCTATGTCCACATCGACACGGCCGAGGTCGACCCTCCCAAAAGGCAGTCCGGACCGGGAGGGCCGGGCGGCAGCGGCCCGCTCGAGACTCTGCTGACCTTCTACAGCTACACGGGCAATTCGGCTGTCGAGGTCCGGGCACGCGGGCTCGAAGTCGTCGCCGCGGCAAAGCGAGCCGGATATCAGCCGCCGGAGGTTCCGGAAGAGGTCGAGGCCGCGGCGCGGCTCGCCCGCCAGGACTCCCGGATCCGGCAGCTCGTGCAGGGCCTGGAAGCCGACGGCATCGTCACGGCCGCTCCACAAGGCTCTCCAGGTTTCGGGCACCGCGTCCTGTATATCACCTTCAGCCGGCCGGAGAGCCTCCGCCCCCTGGTCGTGGCCGCGGTCGACCTCACCACGAACAAAGTGCTGGCGGCTGGCAAACCGAAGAAAGGACCTTGAGGAGATACCCATGTTACGACCATATAAGATGATCCTGAAAGCCCTCCTGCTGACCGGGGCCGTGGCGCTGGTTGTGGCCGGACCGCTCCGCGCCCAGTCCGGCCACAGCTCCTGGGGACCCTGGAGCTTCGACTGGGAGGTAGTCGGCAAACGCGGACTGGGCATCCGCAACGTGCGGTTCGAGGATACGCTCTTCCTCTACAAGGCGAACCTGCCGGTGATTCGCGTCAAGTACGTGAACGACAATTGGCTGACCGGCTGCGGCCCGTATCAGGACCGAATCCAGTGGAAGCACCTGCAGCCGACCACCTGCTCGTCGAGCAAGATCTGCCAGCAGTCCTTCACCTCGGGCGGCATCAACTGGCTGGAGCTGGGCGCTTTCGCGAAGATCGGCAAGTACCGCATCTATCAGGCCTGGTACTTCGGAGACAACGGCCAGATCATGGTCCGCGTCTTCAGCCGGGGCTGGGCGTGCGAGATGACCCACGCTCATCATCCCTATTGGCGGCTGGACATCGACGCCGCCGGAACGTCCACCAACCAGATCCTGGCCGTGCAGAACAGCGGCAACACTCTCTATGCAGCGGAGCAGAACGACTCCAAGTTCCCGCCCGGCAACAAGCGGTGGCTGGTGCGCGCGCGGCCGACCGACCGCGGCCTGTGGATTCTTCCCGGCGGCGGCGATGGCACCGCCGACGGCTACTCCACCAAGGACGCAGGGCCGCGGCTCTACCAGGGCGGAGAGGATCAGGACTGGCCTTTCGGCGCCTGGGGACACCTGGGCTACGACAATGGCGAGAGCCTGAACAACCAGGACGTGGTCTTCTGGTACGTGGCACACATGCCCCATCCGTACACCGAGGGGGCGGAGGACCTGGGAAACCGGGAGCCGTGGCATGAGGTGGGTCCGACCCTGATGGTCGACCGCAACCCCGCGTCACGCCGGCAGAGCGTGGTCGGCGTTGGCAGCAGCAAATGCCTCGACGTGGCGGGAGGGAGCACGGCCGACCGGGCGAACGTGCAGCAGTTCGGGTGCCATGGCGGGCCGAACCAGCTCTGGAGCTTCACCAACCTCGGCGAATTCGTCAACGCCAACAGCGGCAAGTGCCTGGACGTGGAAAACGGCAGCTCAGCCAACGGGGCAAACGTCCAGCAGTACCCCTGCCATGCCGGCCCCAGCCAACGCTGGCGCATGACCGCGCAGGGAGAGATCGTGAACGTTCAGAACGGCAAGTGCCTGGATGTGGCGGGAGCGAGCATGGCCGACGGGGGGAACGTCCAGCAATCCGCCTGCAATGGTGGATCGAACCAGAAGTGGAGGCTTCAGGGCTGATCACGCCGGAGGGCGGGGGCTCCCATCTTCGTGCCGCCGCCCTCCAGTCTGTTCGTCGTGCCACGCCCGGGCCTCCTCGATCCCCCTCTTCTCGTTCACGAA
>DASUNJ010000911.1:0-2692 GCA_036277235.1 Thermoanaerobaculia bacterium
CGACAGGGCCTGGATGGTCTGTCTTCGTCCATGGTCAGCATGCTAACGAAGCTGCAGGCGCTGGTCGGCACCATTCACCAGCACTCCCACGATGCCGCCGCGATGGCGCAGCAGATCGCCGCGTCCACCGAGCAGATGACCGCGTCGACCCAGGAAGTCGCCGGAACCACGGGCGACCTGACGCAGCGCGCCAATCAACAGGCCGTGGTCGTGCGCGCCGCGGCCGAAGATGCCGGAAAGATTCTCGAGATCGCGCAGGAGCTGGCGGCGGGCGCAATCCAGGCGGCGGAACGAAATGCCGCGCTCGCCAAGCTGGCGCGTTCACATCGGGAGCGGCTCGATGCGAGCACCGCCGAGCTGGCGCGGCTGGCGGAAGAAATCGAGAAAGGCGCGATCGAGGCCGAGGCGCTCGCAACCGCGTCGGGCGAGATCGAGAAGTTCATCACCCAGGCAAAGCTGATCGCCAAGCAGACCCACATGCTGGCGCTGAACGCATCCATCGAGGCGGCGCGCGCCGGCGAAGAAGGACGCGGGTTCAGCGTGGTGGCCGAAGAGGTGCGGAAGCTCGCCGGCCAGGCGGCACGCGCCGCGACCACGACGAGCGAGACGGTTCAGAGCGTGGTGCTGCAGGTACAGACCGCGCGCGACCGGCTGATCCGGCTGGGCCAGGGCGGGTCGGCCGCAAGAGAAGCCGCACACGCGGCGGCCGTGGGCCTGATGAATGTCGCCGCCGACGCCGAAGCGAACGACCAGTGGACCCAGCGGATCTCCGCCTCGGCCGGCGATGTGCGCGGTCTGATCGAAGGTATCGCGGGACGCATGCGCGAGGTGTCGTCCGGCACCGAGGAGTACGCGGCGGCCGCCGAGCAGATCGCTGCTGCAGCGCAGCAGCTCAACGCGTCGACCGAAGAGATCTCCTCCTCGGCGGGCCACCTGGCCGATGCCGCGCAACGGCTGACCGGGGCCGTCGGCGGATTTCGCACTTCCTGAGACGCGGTTTCTGCGCCAGCGGAACCGGACCGAGCCCTCCGGCTTGGGCGCCTGACAACCCCACCTCACTTCCCGGTTACGCCCAAGCCTCCAGGACTCGATCCGGTTCCGCTGGCGCCCACACTTCGGGGAGGAGCAGCGGCGGAGTCATGGACCCTGGAGGGCGCGTTCGTGCGCCCCGTATCGAGCGCAATCTCTTTCTGCCGAGGCGCACTTCGGCGCCCGGAAGGGTTCGTGACTCCAACGCTGCGTGGGGGGCGGTAGGAGCCTGGCTCGGTCCAGGGCCGCCGACCGCAGGCACCCCCTTGGTGTGTGCACGGCGATGCTGCGGGCCGCGGACCACCCACCAGTGAGGAATGTCACCGCTAGGCGCTGCTGAGACCAGCAAGATGTGAGCATCCCCTCAGGAGGCCTCAGTGGCTCGCTATGTGATAGCTCTCATCGTGGCAGCGATCTCACTCTTCACCTACTTCGCGCGGAGTGAGAAAAACCCAGTCACGCAGGAAACGCAGCGCGTCGCCGGGATCACTGCTGAACAGGAAGTGGCGCTCGGTCTGCAGGCCGCGCCGGAGATGATACAGCAATTCGGCGGGCTGGATCCCAGTCCCGAAGCGCAGGCACTGGTAGACCGTGTCGGCGAGCGTCTGGTGTCGAAGACCGCTGCGGCGCAGAGCCCCTACAAGTTCGAGTTCCACCTGCTCGATGATCCCGAGACCATCAACGCCTTCGCACTGCCGGGCGGGCAGGTCGCGATCACCGAGGGGCTGGTCCGCCGGCTCGAGTCCGAAGGCCAGCTGGCAGGAGTGCTCGGACACGAGATCGGGCACGTGATCGCTCGTCATGGCGCGGAGCACATCGCGAAGCAGCAGCTCACCCAGGGTCTCACCGGCGCCGCAGTGCTCGCCACCTACGATCCCAACAATCCGTCCACTCAGGGCTCGGCTGCGGTCGCAGCTCTCATCGGCCAACTGGTGACGATGCGGTTCGGACGACAGGACGAGCTAGAATCGGATCAGCTCGGCGTGCGGCTCGCCTCGGAAGCAGGCTACGATCCCCGCTCCATGATCGGGCTGATGAAGATTCTGTCGGAGAGCTCGCAGGGAGGGCGGCCACCGGAGTTCTTCAGCACCCATCCCAATCCGGAGAACCGGGTCGCCCGGATCGAGAGCGCGATACAGAAGCAGTTTCCGAACGGGGTGCCGGCGGGATTGGAGAAGTAGGCGGGAACGAAAAGCGTGAGCGGGACAAGGACGAGCGTGAGCGGTGAGCGGGCTAGCAGTCGACTCGCACGCCTGACCCGGTCCCGAGTATGCCTGTCCCGCTTACGCTTGTCCTAGTCCCGCTCCCGCGTTATCGCTTACTCACCCGCTCCCTCTCGACCTTTCGGCGATCTCCGCGCCTTTCCAGCGGCACGAAGTCCCGCGACTCCGACCCCACATAGATCTGACGAGGACGCGCGATCTTCTGGTCCTTGTCGAGCAGCATCTCTTCCCACTGGGCCAGCCATCCCGGAGTCCGTCCGATGGCAAACAGGACGGTGAAGTAGTCCATCGGATAGCCCATCGCCTGGTAGATCAGCCCCGAGTAGAAGTCCACGTTGGGATAGAGCTTCCGCTTGATGAAGTACTCATCCTCCAGAGCGATGCGCTCCAGCTCGAGAGCGATCTCCAGCTTGGGATTGAGGCCGGTCTGCTCGAAGACG
>DASUNJ010000912.1:0-11228 GCA_036277235.1 Thermoanaerobaculia bacterium
GTAGCCTATCTCGCACATACCTTTCACTGGCCGAGCGATCAGATTTTGAACATGGAGCACCGCGACCGGCAGCGCTGGGTCGCGGAGGCGGCGCGGATCAACCGCCGCCTGAACGAGGAGACAAGGTGAGGACGAGATGACGAGTCTGGGTCTCAACGCGGCAGCGGCAGTGGGCGCCAACCTTCTGGGGGTGCGCAACGATCCCTACATGTCCTTCAACTTTCTCGTGGAGATCGACCAGCTGATCGTCGGCGCTTTCACCGAGGTCAGCGGCCTGCAGGTCGAGACGCAGGTCCACGACTACCAGGAGGGTGGGCAGAACGAGTTCGTCCACCGGCTGCCCGGCCCCACGCGCTATCCCTCGAATCTCATTCTGAAGCGGGGCCTCACCGACATCGAATCTCTCTGGTCCTGGCACCAAGCGGTCGTCGCGGGATCGGTCGCGCGCAAGAACGGCACGATCTACCTGCTCGACCGGACGGGTGCCCCGGCCATGTGGTGGGACTTCAAGGAGGCCTATCCGGTCAAGTGGAGCGGGCCCGAGCTGAAGGCCGACGGCAACTCCGTGGCGGTGGAGACGATCGAGCTGGCGCATCGCGGTATTTCGAAGCCCGTGCTCAGCTCCGTCGCCGGCCCCCTGCGCGGCGGCGCGGGTGCGGCGCTCGAGCTTTCTGGTGGAGTTTCTTTCGGGTAGAGGATGGCGATGGATACTCCGGACATCGACGCTCAGGGCAGGAGGATGCTGCGGCGCGCCGCGTCCCCCGGCGTGACCCACGGAGGGATGGGCCTCCGGCGGCAGGAAATCGGCACGGGCGCTGCGCTCGCCACCGAGATCCAGCGGCGCTGGGCTCCGGCCGATTCCGCCGGCTGGGGGAGCGGACCGGCCTTGCACTACGCCGGGCAGATGGCGAGCGGCGGTCCGGCGATGCCTTCGGTGCAGGCTGCGCCCGCGGGCTCGCCTCCCCGGGCTCAGGTTGTCGGGCAGGCCGCGAGCCCGATTGCTCCGGCGACGGCTTCCATGGGAGCGAGCTTGCAGCGGCAGCACCTGGGCACTCCGGTTTCGGAAGGGACGGCAAGGACAGCAGGGACAACAACGACGGCAGGGACGGATGCGGCACCGATGCCGGTGGTGCAGCGGAAGGCGACAATGCCGACCGTGCAGCGCCAGGGTGCTGCTTCTCCGGTGGCAGCGAGCTCGCCGGCTGTGACTCAGGTGGCGGCTCCGCTGCCGGTGGCGGTATCTCAGCCTGTGATGCGAGGGGCGGAAGCTTCTTCCCCGATTTCCGGGACGGTTTTAGGACCCGCGATCGTGAGGCGGTCGGCGGGCAGCCCCGCCGCTCCCCCTGCCTCGGCCATGCCCCTGCGGCGATCGGCTCCGGACTCCCTCTCCCGCGAAGCGGGGGAGGGCAGGGGAGGGGGTGCTCCGGCGACCCCGGCCGCTCCGGCGACCCTGGTAGCTCCGGTAGCTCCGGTAGCTCGAGCGGCAGCGGCGGCTCCGGCCAGCTCCAGCTCCGTGACGATGCCGGCGATCGTTCGGCGGTCGGCGGGGAGCGGACCCCTCACCCCCGGCCCCTCTCCCATCGCACACCCATCCCCCGGGAGAGGGGAGCCCACCGCCCTACCCCTGACTTCGCCCATGTCTTCCGCGTCTTCCGTTTCTTCCCCCCTCTCCCGGTCGGTGGGAGGGGATGGGAGAGGGGGTCAGGGGGTGAGGGGTTCCGGAGAGGGGGCCACTTCCCTTCCGGTCATTCAGC
Organism: Thermoanaerobaculia bacterium; assembly: GCA_036277235.1. Taxonomy (GTDB): domain Bacteria; phylum Acidobacteriota; class Thermoanaerobaculia; order Multivoradales; family UBA5704; genus DATMER01. The sequence continues at coordinate 1,755 of DASUNJ010000912.1, forward strand.
GGACAGCCGCCCCCTCCCCTGCTCCTCCGGCTTCCGCCCCCGCCCCGGGCCTGACCGCCTCCGCAGCCGGCCTCGCCATGCCTCTCGCCCGGTCGGCGGCGGCTCCCGTTGCGAGCGCAAGCGCTCCGGCGAACAGCAGCAGCAGCGGCGTGATCCAGCGGCAGGCGATCGGCGGCGGTTCCTCGGGCGCTGGCGAGGCCGCAGCCTCCTCGGAGGCTCCCGCGGCGGAAGGCTCTGCTCCCGCGGCCGGCGGCAGCGCCGCCGGATCTGACATCGATGAAGTCGTGGATCGTGTGATGCGCCGGCTGACGCGGACATTGGCCGTGGAGAGCGAGCGCCATGGAGGACGGCGATGGCCCTAGAGAAGCTCAAGATCTTCGTCGAGGAGCGGGCGGACGCGTACAGCACCACCGGCTTCGAGGTCCTTTTCAACCCGGGCGAGCTCAAGCTCGACAAGGCCGCCAACTGGTCCCGGGTCGCCACCGCCGGGCGTGACACCGCGCGGTCGACCTTCACCAATGGCGAGCCGTTCAGCCTCACCCTCGAGCTGTTCTTCGACACCTACGAGAAGGGGCAGGACGTCCGCAAGCACACCGGCAAGATCCTCGATCTCGTCACGGTGAAAGGCGATCTGCACCGGCCGCCGCGCTGCAGGATGATCTGGGGAGAGAACAACTTCGGCGACCTCCAGTGGGCGCTCCAGAGCGTGAACCAGCGCTTCACGCTGTTCCTGCCCAACGGCCTGCCCGTCCGCGCCACCCTGAGCTGCTCCTTCAAGGAATGGCGCTCGCCCAAGGAAGAGGCGCGGTCGGTCAAGCGCGCCTCGCCCGACGTGGCCAAGACCCGGATCGTCAAGCGCGGCGAGACCCTCTCCTCCATCGCCGCCGAGGAGTACAACGATCCGGGGCTCTGGCGGCCGATCGCCGAGCTCAACCGCATCGACAACCCGCGCCGGCTCGCCCCCGGCCTGCCGCTGGCCATCCCGCCCCTCAAGCCGGGGCGGAGGAGCTGAGCCATGCCCGCGAATCAAGATGCCGAGGGCCTGGCTCCCGAGGTCCGCCTGCGGGTGGACGGCCAGGACGTCCCGCTCGAAGCCGAGGCCGACGTGATCGAGGTCTCCGTGCTCCAGGACGTCTCCGCCCCCGGCATGTTCGCCCTGCGGCTCATGAACTGGGACCTCGAAAAGCTCCAGTACACCTGGTCCGACGACCCGCTCTTCTCCGAGGGGGCCGAGGTCGAGGTCCTGATGGGCTACGCGGGCGACCTCGCTCCCGTGCTCGTCGGCGAGGTCACCGGCCTCGAGCCCGAGTTCCAGGCCGACGAGACGCCGACGGTCACCATCCGCGGCTACGACCGCGGCCACCGCCTCCTGCGCGGCCATAAGACCCGCTCCTTCACCCAGGTCAAGGACAGCGACATCGTCGCCCAGGTGGCCCAGGAGGCGGGCCTCACCCCCGAAGCCGAGGACTCCCAGGTGACCCTGGATTACGTGCTCCAGCACAACCAGACCGACTTCGAGTTCCTGTCGGCGCGCGCCCGCCGCATCGGCTTCGAGCTCTGGGTCGAGGACAAGACCCTCAACTTCCGGCCGCGCCCGAGCGACGAGTCCGAGGTGCTCACCCTGCACCTGGAGGAGAACCTTCTCGAGTTCACTCCGCGCCTCTCCACCGTCGGGCTCGCCGACGCGGTCGAGGTGCGCAGCTGGAGCCCCAAGGACAAGGAGGCCGTGCTCGGCAAGTCCGCGGCGGCCGACGCCGGCTCGGCCATGGGCGGCAAGACCAGCGGCCTGGACGTCGCGGCCAAGGCGTTCGACTCCGCCGTGGCCGTCGCCGTGGACCTGCCCGTCAGCCAGGGCGAGGCCGACCAGATCGCCATGGGACGGATCAAGGAGATGGCCCTCTCCTACGTCACCGGCGAGGGCGTGGCCGTGGGCCGCGCCGACTTGAGGGCCGGCGCGGTGGTCAAGATCGAGGGCTGCGGCCAGCGCTTCAGCGGCCTCTACTACCTCGTCTCCGTCCACCACACCTACACGCCGAGGCGCGGCTATCGCACCGCGTTCACCGTGCGGAGGAGCGCAACATGATCCCCTGGGGCCTTTTCGACGAGCTCCCGCGGGAGGCCGGCCGCATCTACGGGATGGTCGTCGGCGTCGTCACCAACAACCAGGACCCCGACGGCATGGGCCGGGTCAAGGTCCGCTTCCCCTGGCTGTCGCAAGAGCACGAGAGCAACTGGGCGCGCATGGTCGCTCCCATGGCCGGCAACGACCGCGGCTTCTACACCCTGCCCGAGGTGGACGACGAGGTGCTCGTCGCCTTCGAGCACGGCCAGGTCGAGCGCCCCTACGTCCTGGGAGCGCTCTGGAACGGCCAGGACAAGCCGCCGGCGGACAACGCCGACGGCGAGAACAACATCCGCGTCTTCAAGTCGAGGAGCGGCCACGTCATCCGGCTCGACGACACCGAGGGCGCCGAGAAGATCGAGATCGCCGACGCCAAGGGCAAGCAGAGCCTGGTCTTCGACACCGCCGCGAACACGATCACCCTCACCGCCGAGAAGGACGTGGTGATCGAGTCCAAGGACGGCATGGTCAAGCTCACCGGCAAGAAAGGCGTCGAGATCACCGCGCCGGACGGCAAGGGCAAGCTGGAGGCCAACAGCGGCCTCGAGATCAAGTCGCCCAGCGGCAACGTCGACGTCAAGGGCTCGATCATCAACTTGAACTGACGCTTGTACGGAGGAACTTCATGGGAATGCCGGCAGCCAAGGAAGGGGATCAGATCGTGGGGATCGACATGCACATGGTGATCGTGCCGGCCGCTCCGCCCGCGCTCCTGCCCCATCCGTTCGCGGGCAAGCTCAACGGCGGCCTGTCGAGCAACGTGAAGGTCATGGGCAAGCCCGCGGCCACGGTGGACAGCACCGCGGACAACAGCCCGGCGCACATCCCGACGCCGCCCGGGACCTCGTTCCAGAAGGGTCCCGCGAACAAGGGCACGGTCAAGCTGGGCAGCGCGACCGTGAAGATCAATGGCAAGGCGGCGGCGCGCAACGGCGACGTGGCCGAGACCTGCAACGACCCGATGGACGCTCCGGTCGGCACGGTGATGGCCTCCGGCACCGTGATGATCGGCTGAGGAGAGAGAGGAAGAGATGAGCGCCAGTTTTCTCGGCATCGGATGGAAGTTCCCCGTCTCCCTGGAGAACGGCAGGGTCGACATGGCCGTGTACGAGGAGAGCATCCGTGAATCCATCTGGATCATCCTCGCCACGGCCCGCGGCGAGCGCAAGATGCGGCCGGACTTCGGCTGCGGCATCCACGACCTGGTCTTCGCGGGCAACAGCGGCGAGACCTCGGCGCGCGTGGCCTCCGAGGTGCGCCAGGCGCTCATCCTCTGGGAGCCGCGCATCGACCTGATCGACGTCTCCGCCGGCACCGACGAGGCCGAGCCCACCCGGCTCCTGATCCAGATCGAGTACCGGGTGCGCGCCACCAACAACCGTTTCAACCTGGTCTACCCCTTCTACGTGGAGTGACGTGATCATGCCCCGTGCCGAGGCCCCCCTCATCGATCCGCGGACCTACGGCGACCTCGTCGCCCAGGTCGAAGACCTGATGCAGATGTACACCGCCGTCTTGATCGACGCGGACTCCGAGCTGCTGCCCGGCCAGATCCTCGCCGAGGACGTCATCGACCCGGCCACCGATCAGATCCTCTTCGCGGCCGGGACCCTGGTGACCCCGGCCCTGGCGCAGCAGATCGCCGGCGCCCCAGGGATCGACCTGGTCCGGATCAAGGGCTGGCGGCGGCCTGCCCCGGGCGAGGAGGACGCGGGCTGGGCCCTAGCCCGCATCTTCGGCCGCATGGCGGAGCTCGTCGTCACCCGCCTGAACCGGCTGCCGGACCGCAACTTCCTGGCCTTCCTCGATCTCATCGGCACGCGGCTCAACCCGCCGCAGGCGGCGCGCGTGCCGCTCACGTTTCAGCTCGCCGCCGGGAGCCAGGTCGACACCCTGGTCCCCGCCGGCACGCAGGCAGCAGCCCTGCCGCGCGAGGGCGAGGCCGAGGCGCCGCTCTTCGAGACCGAGCGCGACCTGGTCGTGACCCGGTCGCAGCTCGTCGCCGTCTACACGCGCGAGCCTGGCCGCGACCTCTGGGCCGCCCACGCCAACGATGGAACGGCGTTCCGGCCGTTCCGCGGCGACCGGCGGATCGAGCACCGGCTTCACCTGGCCGAGCCCGCGCTCTTCGCCCTGCCCGAGGCGAAGACGCTCGACTTGTTCATCAGCCCGGTGGACGAGTCCCACCCCTGGCCCTCGGCCATGATCTGGAGCTTCTGGAACGGCGTGACCCACCAGCCGCTCACACCCCTCTCGGTCACTCCCCAGGCCAATGCCTGGCAGGTGAGGTTCGTGAACGTGCCCGGGATCGTGCCCAGCGCCGTGAACGGGATCCAGGGGCCCTGGCTGCACGGCCGCCTGGAGACCGGCCTGCCGCGGGGGGAGCACGGTGAGGTGGCGGAGATCGAAGGGGAGCCGGTGATGCGGCGGCGAGGCGCCCGGCCCGCGGCGGCCTTCGTGTTCACGTCCGGCGTCTACGAGCCGGTGGACTTCGACGCGCCGTTCTTCCCCTTCGGCGAGGAGGAGCCCGGCACCTTCTATCTCTACCCCGGGCCGGACTTCACCAAGCCGGAGTCCTCGATCGAGATCGAGATCGTGCTCGACGCGCTGCACCCGCCCGAGGCCCCGACCGGCCTGGCCGTGACCTGGGAGTACAGCAGCGGCGGCGGCAATTGGAATGCGCTGCCCGTCACCGCGGTCCCGGCGACGGCGGACCGCCTTCTGGCCGATGGCTCGGTGAGCTTCACCCTGCCCGAAGACTGGACCACGGACGAGGTGAACGAGGTCAGCGCGTACTGGCTGCGGGCCAAGGTCACGGCGGGCAGCTACGTCGCCGCTCCGCGGGTCGAGCGCCTGACCGTGGGCGACGACTGGCGGCTGCCGCGCATCGACTCGCTGCAGGTCGGGATCGAGATCGACCGCAAGCACGCGTCGCTGCGGAAGGTGCCGGAGCGCGGCTACGCCAACCAGACCCCGCTCGACCTGAGCAAGGACTTCCTGCCCTTCGGCGACAAGCCCAGGATCGGCGACGCCTTCTACCTGGCGAACGAGGAGGCGTTCTCCAAGCCTCTCGCCGAGGTCGAGCTGAGCTTCGTGCAGACCGATCCGGCGACGATGCCGCCGCCCAATTCGTCGCACACCGCGGTCGTCGCCTGGGAATACTGGGACGGACGCGCCTGGAAGCTCCTCGGCTTCAGCGGCACCGACACGTCGCAGAACGTCCCGGGGTTCGAAGACAACACCAACGGCTTCCGCAGCGGGGGACTCGTGAAGCTCACCGTGCCCGCGCCGCCCGCCGGGATCGAGCCGGCCGAGGTCAACGGCGAGACGCGCCGCTGGGTGCGGGCGCGGCTCGCCAGAGGGAGCTACGGCACCACCGTGAACGACGTCATCGTCTTCAGGCCGCCATCGCTCGCCTCGGTCAAGCTCGGCTACCTCTACGATCCGGCGCCTGCGGCCGCGCAGATCGCGCTGACCGAGAACGACGCGGTGTTCGCCGACGTCTCCATCCCGGCCGCGGGGGCCGGCGACTTCACGCCGTTCGTCCCCTCGTCCGACCGCCGGCCCACGCTCTACCTCGGCTTCGAGCGGCCCGGCGACGCCGTCGGCTTCGCCAATCGTGCGACGTCGCTCTTCTTCCAGGCCTCGGAGGCGCTCTACGACCCCGGGATCGAGCAGCGGGAGGTGACGGAGGAAGCGTCGGTCGTCTGGGAGTACTGGAACGGGGTGGCCTGGGAACGGCTCGGCGCCCGCGACGAGACCCGCGGGCTCACGCGCCGGGGGCTGGTCACGTTCATCGGCCCGTCCGATCTCCGCGCGTCGACCGAGCTCGGCCGTACGGCCTTCTGGCTGCGCGGGCGCTGGGAGCGGGGCGAGTACGCGGTCGCACCGCTGCTCGCTCGCGTGCTCACCAACACCACCTGGGCCGTGCACGCCCGCACGGTCCTGGACGAGGTCATCGGCTCCAGCCGCGGCGAGCGCGGGCAGGTCTTCCGCACCCTGCGGGCGCCCGTGCTCGACGGCCAGACGCTGGAGGTGATCGAGCCGGAGGTCCCGTCGGGCGACGACCTGGCCGAGCTGGAGACGGAGGAGGGGGACGGCGCCGTGACCGTGGTGCGCGACGCCCAGGGGCAGTTCGCCGAGGTGCGGGTGCGCTGGCACGAGGTGCCCGACTTCCACAGCTCGGGATCGCGCAGCCGCCACTACGTGCTCGACCATGGCACCGGCGAGATCCGCTTCGGCGACGGGCGGCGCGGCCTGGTGCCGCCGCCGGGGCGCAACAACGTGCGCACGGCGCGCTACCAGGCCGGGGGCGGCCTCGCGGGAAACCGTCCTGCGGGCAGCATCGCGCAGCTCAAGGGCACGGTGCCCTATATCGGCGGCGTGGTCCAGCACGCCGCGGCCGAGGGCGGAGCGCCCGAGGAGTCGCTGGAGGCGGTGCGCGCCCGCGGTCCCAAGGCGCTGCGCCACCGCAACCGGGCGACTGCGGCCGCGGACTATGAGGACCTGGCGTTCCAGGCCTCGCCCCAGGTGGCGCGCGCCCGGGCGCTGCCGGCAAAGCGCGAAGAGGACGCGGGCCAGGTCGGCCTGATCGTCGTGCCGGCTGGAGGAGACGACAAGCCCGTCCCCAGCCTGGAGCTGCTCACGCGGGTCCGCTCCTTCATCGAGGCGCGGCTCAGCCCCGTGGTCGACTTCTGGGTCGTGGGCCCCGACTGGCTCCAGGTGGACGTGCGCGCCGAGGTCGTGCCGCTCCAACTGGAAGCCGCGACCGACGTCCACGGCGCGGTCCTCGAGCGCCTGCGCGCCTTCCTCCACCCGCTCTCCGGCGGCCCGGACGGCGAGGGCTGGGACTTCGGGCGCAAGCCGCACCGATCCGACCTCTACGCCCTGATCGAAGAGACGCCGGGCGTGGACCATGTGAGCCGGCTGGAGGTGATCGAGACGCCGCGCGAGGGCGGAGCGCGCTCCGGACGGTTCCTCGTCTTTTCCGGCGACCATGAGGTCGCCCTCTCCGGCAACACCGACGACGTCGCCAACTCTGGGAGCCTGCCATGAGCATCCCGCAGCCCACCCTGGACGACCGCAGCTACGCCGGCCTCCTCGAAGAGGCCCGGACGCTGATCCCCAGCCTCGCGCCGCAGTGGACGAACCACAACCCGTCCGATCCCGGCATCACGCTGGCCGAGCTCTTCGCCTGGCTCACCGAGATGCTGATCTACCGCGTCAACCGGCTGCCCGAAGAGAACACGCGCGCCTACCTGCAGCTCCTGAACGGGCCGGACTGGGAGCCGGGCGACGACCTGGAGGAGGACATCCGCGCCACGGTGCTCGACCTGCGGCGGCGCCACCGGGCGGTGACCGCGGAGGACTACGAGGCGCTGGCGCGCGAAGCCGCGCCCGGCGTGGCGCGGGCGCGCTGCGTGCCGAAGCGCAAGCTCGACGAGGAGAGCGAGGCGGAAAGGCGGGTTTCGCGCGAAGGTTGCGTAAGTGTGGTTGTGGTGCCCGATCCTCTCCTCTCCGCCGCCGTCGACTCCGGCTCGCCGCAGGGAGCGCCGCTGCCCAGCGACGACCTCCTCGACGCCGTGCGCGCCGGCCTGGCCCCGCGGCGCCTGGTGACCGTGCGGCAGTTCGTGGTCCCGCCGGTCTACGTGCCGATCCAGGCCGAGATCCTGATCGCAACCCGGCCGGACGTGGCGCCCGCGCTGCTGCGCACCCGGGTGAAGGAGGCGATCGAGGGCTATCTCGACGCCCTGACCGGCGGCCCCGAGGGCGAAGGCTGGCCGTTCGGCCGCGACGTCTACGCCTCTGAGATCTATCGCCTGCTCGAAAGGGTTCAGGGCGTGGACTACGTCTCCGACGTCGTCCTGTCCAGCACCGACTCGACGAGCCATCCGCGCGTCGTCGAGGGCGAAGAGCTGTGGCACGAGAGCGGGGACCAGATCGGCATCGGGCTGGCTGCCCACCACCTGCCCCTGGCGGAGATCAATCCTTCCAAGATCGTGATCGGGTCCGCGTTCCTGGCGGTCCGCGTCCACGTCAAGGCCACGACCGAAGAGGGCTACGACCCGGCGGCGGCGCGGCGTGCCGCGAAGAACGCGGTCAAGGCCAAGTTCCACTGGCCCGGCGGGGCTCCGCCGGACACCAAGGTCATCGCCTCGCAGATCCGGACCGCGCTCGTGGCCCTGGACGAGATCGCGCCCACGCCGCTGCCGATCGTCACGATCCAGGCCGACCCGGCCCGCCTGTCCGGCAGCGGCACCGAGGTCGCCGTGGAGCTCGAGACCGGGGAGATGGCGGACCTGACCGTCACCGTCGAGATCTGACGAGGCGAGGTTCGACCGAGGAAACCATGATCAACGACAACACCCTCAGCCGCTACCTGGACGACCTGCCGGCGATCTACCGCCAGCCGGCCGCGGGAGCTCATCCGGACTTCCTGGGCCGCCTCCTGCTCGCCTTCGAGCACGTGCTGACCGGGGTGGGCGATCCGCAGCAACCGGGCCTGGAAGAGCGCCTGGACGGGATCGCCGGCGCGAACGACAACGTCCTGCTGGCGGGGGCGCACCGCTATTTCATTCCCGGGCCGGGGGAGCCGGAGGAGGAGCGCGCGCCGGCCGAGTTCCTGGAGTGGCTGTCGGGCTGGGTGGCGCTGACGCTGCGCGAGGACTGGCGGGAGGTGGAGAGCCGTCGCATCCTGGCCGAGATCGTCCCCTCGTACCGCCGCCGCGGCACCCCCGACGGCCTGAAGCAGATCCTGGCGACCTTCGCCGGCGTCCAGCCCTCCACGATCACGATCGTCGAGGAGGGCGTCAATTGGCCGCCGCACTACTTCAAGGTGCGGGTGAAGGTTCCGGACGGCATCCAGAACCTGGCGCGCTGGCGGGCCGTCCTGGAGCCGATCATCGACATGGAAAAGCCGGCTCATACCTACTACGACCTTGACCTTATCGCGTCGACCACGATGCAGATCAACGTGACCTCGACAGTCGGGGTCGACACCCTCCTCGGCGAGCTGCCCGAAGAGGACTAGGAGATCGAAATGCCAGACGTCATCAAGAGGCTCAAGTATTTCAATGGCCAGTTCCTGCGGGAGCCGGATTTCACGGACGAGCAGGAATACCATCTCGACCGGCAGCGCCGGCACAACCGGCAGCTCCATACGCCCGGCATCGCCGACGGGCTGGTCGTCACCGCCGACCAGAGCGCGACCTCGGTGTCGGTCGCGCCGGGCACGGCGATCGACGGCCAGGGCCGGCAGATCGTGCTCAACGAGACGCGCCTCGTCGGCTTCCCGGGCTCGCTCAACGGCCAGACCGCCCTGGTGGTGATCTCCTACGCCCAGGAGGAGTCCG
>DASUNJ010000913.1:0-2600 GCA_036277235.1 Thermoanaerobaculia bacterium
CATTGCGGATGTGGAAACGTCCGGGGGCTTCCGTTTGTTCCGGACACGGCAGGATAGCAGAGGGGAGCGGGGTCCGGGGAGAGCCCCCGGACCCCATTAGGTGGTTGGAGGGTCAGACGTTGATCGGCAGCGAGTCGAGCCGGGCCTGCGCCTCCTTGCGGGGAGAGATCTCCACGGTCTCGAGCTCCTTCTCGTCGAAGAGGCTCTCGCCCAGGTCCTCGGACATGCCTTCGGGCAGGCCTTCAGGCGCGGCGGCAGCCTGTACGCCGGCCGCCGCGTAGGGGCCGGCCGGGAAGTGCGTGAACTCGGAGCGGCCGACGATGATCTCGCCGTACGGACTGGCCGCGCACTGATAGGCGGATTTGATGAGTCCCCCGAAGCTGAGGGTGTGGGTGCCGGCATAGAGGAAGCGGGAGACCTGGAGGTACTGCACGCAGTTGCGCTGGGCGACCTGGCTGGTGCCGCTGCCGTTGACGTGCAGGAACAGGCTTGCCGAGATCTGGCCGCCGCTCGCATTGGCGGTGATGGGGCCGTTCGCGAAGCGCACGAGGAAGGTGTGGAGGCCCGTCGGCAGGTAGCCGCACCACTGGAAGCCGGCGATGAGCTGGCCGGCGGTGTACGGTGCGTTCGACGGGTGGGGATCGGCGCCGAGCTGCATCACCCAGTCGCCTCCCCAGGGACGGACCCCCACGGCTTTCCAGAAGCCGGCAGGCTCGGGGCTGTTGATGACGCGCCAGGGGGCGAGGAACGGGGGGCCCGCGGCGATGCAGACGGTGGCGGGAACGGGGACGGGATTCGTGCCGATCGGGTCGGTGCGGTCTTCGATTGCTGGGCTCATTTCTCTTCTCCTTTTCGGTTGAGCGTTACGCCGGCCCCATAGCGCAACGGGTGTGCCATGCCGGTCTCCGAGGGGAGAGGAGAAAAGGGGGTCCCGGAATCGGGACGGAGGGGCTCCGCGGCGCCTTGGGCGTCCCACGGATGAGACAGGGATATGAGCCTATCTAGATAGCCAGCCCCGAGCGCCGGATCAGGGCGGCCAGGTGGAGGTTGGACTGCCGGACGATCTCCGGCAAGTCCAGGTGGGTGAGCCGGCCGTCCTCGACCAGCAGGCGGCCGGCGACCAGGACGTGGCGGACCGCCGCCCGGGAGGCTCCAAAAGCGACGAGGTCGTGCGGGTCCACCTGGGGAGCGGCCCAGAGCTCGGGCCGGTCCAGAGAGAGGACGGTCAGGTCGGCCGCCTTGCCGGGCTCGATCGTGCCCACCTCGCCCTGGAGGTCCAGGGCGCGCGCCCCTTCGCTGGTGGCGAGGCGCAGGGCGTCGAGGCCGGAAAAGGAGTCGGGGCCGTGCTTGAGCTTCTGAAGGAGGGCGGCGAGGCGGACCTCGTCCAGGTTATCCAGGTGGTTGCAGCATGCGGCGCCATCGCAGCCGATCCCGACCGGCACCCCCGCGCGCCGGATCGCTACGAGGTCGGCGATCCCCGAGCCGAGCTTCAAGTTGGAGCTGGGGCAGTGCACCACGCTCCAGCGGGCCGAGCGCGCGCGCTGGAGGTGTCCGGCGGTGAGCCAGACGCCGTGAGCGAGACGCAGATCCGTGGCGAGGAGCCCCTGGTCCGCGAAGTACTCGACCTCGTCCCGGCCTTTGAGCTCGCGGACGGCGGCCGTCTCATCCTGCTGCTCCAGGGCATGGGTGTGGATGGGCCAGCCGTGCCGCAGCGAGAGATCGCGGATCCCCTCCCAGAGCGGGTCCGAGCAGGTGAGGATGAAACGCGGGTTGAGCGCGAAGCGCAGGAGACCGCCGCCCGAGCCGTCGAAGCGGGGGCCGAGGGCCTCGGCGTCGGCGAGGATTCGGTCGGTCTCGCCGCGCATGGCATCGGGGAGGGTGGCGCCGCTGTCCATGAGGCAGGGGCCGGCGAAGGCGCGGAGCCCGGAATCCGCCAGGGCACGGAGGAGCCCGCCAGCGCCGGGGCCGATGCCGATGTCCTGGATCGTGGTCGTGCCGCCGAGAAGGCACTCGGCGGCGCCGAGGAGCGCGCACCAGTAGGCGCTCTCGTCGTCGTGGGCGGCTTCGAGCGGCCAGATGCGCTCGCGCAGCCAGGCGAGGAGCCGGCGCCCCTCGGCGAGGCCGCGGAAGAAGGTCTGACCGAGATGGAGATGCCCCTGGATCAGGCCCGGCAGGACGAGCGCGCCGGAGACGTCGAGCACGCGGGTGCCCGCCGGCGTGTCGGGGAAATGGCCGACGTGGCGGATGCGGCCGTCAACGATGAGCACGTCGGCGCCGGGCAGCACCGTGGCCCGAGGGTCCAGCGTCAGCACCGTGCCGCCCCGCAGGAGGAGCGGCGTCTGAGCGGTCATGAGGCCGGAGGCTCCTCCCACGTGATCGCGTCGCCGATATGGATCTCGCCGCCCTCGAGGACCTCGGCGCAGGCGCCGCCGCGCCAGTGGGGACGGAGAGCGGAGCGGAGGCCGGGGCGGGCCTCATCCATCTGCTTGCAGGGAACGCACTCGCTCCAGATCCGCAGCCGGCAGGGGCCGACGCGCAGCACCTTTCCGCGTGTAGCCTCCAACTCGACGCCCGCAACCATCAGGTTGGCCCGCCGGGCC
>DASUNJ010000914.1:0-14145 GCA_036277235.1 Thermoanaerobaculia bacterium
GACCACGTAGGCCGTGGCGTTGGCCAGGAAGAACAGCAGCGCGGGCACCCAGACCCAGAGACGCAGGCGCCAGATCTCGGATTCGTCCTTCATTCGGTCTCCGATTCGTCGGCAGGAGGCGCCACGGGAGCAGGTACCGGCTCTTCTATCACTTCCGGCTCTTCCTCGACCGTCACGCCAGGCGTCGGGTTGCGCGGCAGGTAGGTCACATGGACGCTGAACTCGATGCGGTCTCCCTCCTCGCTCCGGGTTTCCTTCGTGAAGTCCGGGTTGCTGAAGGCCGGGTGGTCGAACAGGTTGTCGACGAACCGGTTCATGTCCTCGTCGCTCTTGGCCTCGGCGGCGATGATCAGCGGCACCCTGTCGCTGGCGAGCGGCGCGGCCTGCCCGCCTTCGGTCCGGGTCCGCGCCCGGGTCCGCGGGCCGTCTTTCCCGCCGATCGCCGCCGGCTGGAGCTGAATCACGCGCACGTCGTTCGGCATGGTCTCGGTCAACTGGTCGAAGAGCAGGCTCCAGGAGAAGGTGCGCTCCGCGATCTTGCGGTTCAGGAACTCGACCTGCTCGTTCTGCTGCACCAGGTCGAGCCCGGCGAGGCGGGCTTCGAGCCGGCCGACCGCTTCCTTTTCGCGCTCCAGCTGCTCTTCCATGCGGACCAGCTCCTCGCGCTTTTCGGTCGAGCCCGAGAGGTAGTTCCAGAACAGGGTCACGTTGCCCAGCAGGAGCAGCCCGCCGAGCGTCCAGAGAAGCAGGGCCACCCGGGTCACGGGCCGCGTGTTGAGGAACGGCCGCCGCGAGAGGTTCAAATGGTTCATCAGGCGACCTCCTGCCGGACGGCGCCGAGCATGGGCGCGATCTCGCGCCACGGGGGAGCGACCGGGTCTTCGCTGCGCAGGGAAGGCAGGGTGCGGCCGTCGATCGGAATGATGGAAATCGGGGTCGTGCCCTCGCCGAGCCCTTCGCGCAGGCGCTCCATCCAGTTCTGCTCTTCCTCGGGCGGCGCCAACAGCAGCACGGGGTCGAGCGTCGAGCCGGGGAAGTGCTCGTGGAGAAAGTTGCGGGTGAGCTTGAGGTCGCGCGTCACGAACGCGACCTGCGGGCCTGCGGGCATCCCGCCCGTGAACGGCTTGTAGCGGTGCAGGACGGGCTCGCCGCCGCGCGCGAAGATCAGGGTGTAGCCCTCGGGCTCGACCTGGACGACCGCCGAGAAGCCATCCGTGGCTGGGATGTCCACCGCCGACAGCAGCGCCAGGCTGGAGCTGGTGATGCGGCCGATGCGCACATGGTGGGCGGCGAAGGCGTCTTCCACTTGCGCGAGGAGCTGCTCGACGCCGAATCCCAGGAGCAGGCGCCGGGGCTCCTCCTGGACCGGCAGCGGCTCGACCTCGGCGGCGCCGACGCGCAGCTCGTCCACCCGGAAGGGGACGAGGCGGCGCAGCTTCCAGCGCAGCACCTCGTCGCGCGGCTCCGCCTGGCGGGGCACGTCCGTGATCTCCGAGAAGCTCACCCGCAGCCAGGCGTCGGGCACGACCAGCGAGGCGTCGCGGATGTTGCCGGTGCCGCGGGTACCGGCGCCCTGAGCACCCTGGACCACGCCGCCCACGAAGGCGGTGAAGGCCGCGGGATCGCGCAATGGTCCTCCCAGCAAGCCGCTGTGGAAGGAGTCCGGAGGCACCGCGGCCTGCCGGAAGTTGCGCAGCCGGAAGCCTTGGCGGTCGCGCACGAACTGGCCATAGCGCAGCCGGTGCCCGTCCAGGGAGAAGGCGTGCGGCGGAGCCGGCACCGGGTCATACCCCAACAACTTGCGGAAGCCGCTAGTCCACGAAGGTGACTTTGTTGATCTCACGCAGCGTCGTCACTCCCCGGAAGACCATCTCGAGCGCCGATTCGCGCAGGAAGGTCATCCCCTCTTCTTTGGCCGCGCGCTTGATCTCGGACGCGGGCCGGCGGTCCAGGATCAGCTCCCGGATGTGATCGGAAAGGTCCAGCAGCTCGGACACCGCGAGCCGCCCGAGGAACCCGGTGCCGTTGCACTCGATGCAGCCCGTCCCCTCGTAGAAAGTGAAATCGGAGTACATCGCGGAATCGAGGCCGCTGTCGTCCAGGAGCTGCCGCGAGGCCTGCATCGGGTTCTTGCAGTGCTGGCAGATCTTGCGCACCAGGCGCTGGGCGAGCACGCAGTTGAGCGCCGACACGAAGTTGTAGAGATCCACCTTCATGTTGAGGAAGCGGCCCAGCACGTCGACCACGTTGTTGGCGTGCACCGTGGTGAACACCAGGTGGCCGGTGAGCGCCGACTGGATGGCGATCTGCGCCGTGTCCTCGTCGCGGATCTCGCCGACCATCACCTTGTCGGGGTCGTGGCGCAGGATGGAGCGCAGTCCGCGGGCGAAGGTGAGCCCCTTCTTTTCGTTGACCGGGATCTGCGTGATGCCGCGCAGCTGGTACTCGACCGGGTCCTCGATGGTGATGATCTTGTCCTCGGAAGACTGGATCTCCGACAGGCAGGCATAGAGCGTGGTCGTCTTGCCCGAGCCGGTGGGACCGGTCACGAGCACCATGCCGTAGGGCTCGCGGATGAACTTGCGCAGCTTGCGCATGGTCTCGTCGTCGAAGCCGAGGATGTCCAGGCGCAGGTTGCGGAACTCCTTGTTCATCGATTCCTTGTCGAGGATTCGGATGACGCAGTCCTCGCCGTGCACCGAGGGCATGATCGAGACGCGGAAGTCGATGGTGCGCCCCTTGAGGCGCAGCTTGAAACGGCCGTCCTGCGGGATGCGCTTCTCGGCGATGTCGAGCTCGGCCATGACCTTGATGAGGCTGATGATCGTCTGGTGGTGCCGCTTGTCGATCGGCTCCATGGCCTGGTAGAGCACGCCGTCGATGCGGTACTTGATGATCACTTCCGTGTCGCGCGTCTCGATGTGGATGTCGCTCGCCCGGCGCTGGATGGCGTTGAACATCGTCGAATCGACCAGCTTGATGATCGGGCTGGTGTCGGCGGTGATGCGGTCGATCGACAGGACTTCTTCGCCGTCCTCGTCCTCCTGGACGAGCTGGATGCGGAAGTCCTCGCTGGCCTCGTCGAGCACGCGCTGGGCGCTCTCGGACTTCTGCAGGATCTCGTCGATCGCCGAGCGCAGGCCGACCTTGACCTCGATCCGCTGGCCGAGCAGCATTTCCATCTCGTCGAGCTTGGTGACGTCGGAAGGATCGGCCATGACGACCGACAGGCTGCCGTCGTGCTGCGCCTCGGGGATGAACTGGTAGCGCAGCATCAGGTCGAACGGGATGCGCCGGAACAGGTCGTTGTCGATGCGGAAGCGCGTCATGTCGACGAACTCCAGCCCGTAACGGTTGGCGAACGCCTCCGCGCTCTGACGCTCGCGGGCGATCCGCTCGCGCGCCTGCTCGATGGTCTCCGGCTCGGGGACGCTCGACGTCTTGCCGTTCATCATGCTGTTGGTTATTCCGGTCGTCGTGCCGTTCATCACTGCCATCGCAAGTCTCTCCAGAATCTCCAGGTGCTAGAACTGCGAATCGCCGAGCATGCCGAACATCGGCAGATAGATCGCGATCAGAAGGATCGCGATGATGATGCCCATGAACACCAGCATGAGGGGCTCGACCAGGGAGAGCAGCCGCTGCATGCGCGTCTCGATCTGCTCGTCCAGGAAGTCCGAAACGTTGGTCAGCATGTCGTCGAGCGAGCCGGTCGCCTCGCCGACCTTGACCATGTCGATCGACATGTCGGTGAACACCTCGCTGCGCTCCAGCGCCTCGTGAAAAGGCTTGCCTTCGCGCACCATCTGGATGTTCGGCTCGATGCGGTCGCGCACGTAGGAGTTGCCCACCGAGGCCACCGCGATCTCGAAGGCCGGCACCAGCGGGATGCCGCCCGACAGCAGGGTGGCGAGCGAGCGGCAGAACTCCGCCAGGGCGAAACGGTGGAGCACCGGCCCCATGAACGGGACCTTGATCTTGAGGCGGTCGAGCGCCACCCGCCCCGAGGGCGTGCGCCCCCAGGTGCGCAGGAACAGGAAGCCGCCGGCCAGCACGATCAGGATCACCGGCCAGTTGTCGGTCACGAACCCGGAGGCCGCGAGCACGACGCGGGTGATCAGCGGCAGCTCGGCGTCGAGCTCCTCGAAGAAGCCCATGAACTTGGGCACCACGTAGATGGCCATGATGATGATCATGGCGATCGACGTACACACCAGGACCGCCGGGTAGACCATGGCCGAGACCACCCGCCGGCGCGCGTCGAGGAGGAGCTTCATGTAACGGATGAAGCGCCGGATGACCGATTCGAGCTCGCCGCTGCGCTCGCCCGCCTTGAGGGTGGCAGGGTAGAGGCGGGGGAACATCTCGCCGTGGGCCGCGAAGGCTTCGGAGAGGTCCTCGCCGCTCTTGACCCGGTCGCGGATGTCGGTGAGCACCGCCTTGAAGTGCGGGTGGCGCATCCGCTCCAGCATGAGCTCCAGCGCCTGGAGCAGGGGCAGGCCGGCCTTGAGCAGCGCCGCGATCTCCTGGTTGAAGACCATGAAGTCCTGCGTCGGGATGCGCCGCCGCCGGCGCATGCGTCCGGCGGCCGAGACCGTCCCTCCCATGCGCGTCGGCACGCCGCGGCGGCGGACCTCGAAGATGTGCAGGCCGCGCTTTCCGAGGTCGGTCCGCAGCGCCGTCTCGTCGGCGGCGTTGAAGACCTCCTCCATGACCCGGCCGTCCGGGGTGCCTACTCGGCAGACGAACTGCATCTTTCCCTCAATCTCCTCTTGCCCTTGGCTCTTGCTCTCATGGCTTCGGCTGCACCGGGATGAGCTGTCCGCCCTGCCGCAGCGTGAGCACGACCATGAGCGCCTCCTGGCTGCCCTCGTGGCGGGCGAGCACGAAGCTCGTGGTCTGATCCAGCGGCAGGATCACGGTCGTATGGATCAGCGACTGGCCCGTCCGGCGCATCTCCGAGCGCCGGAAGATCCGGAAGTCCGACAGCCGGACGCGCTGCCTTTCCATGATGGAGCCGAGGCGGAAGCTCACCTCGTACTCCCCTCCCAACGCATAAGTGACCGCCTCGCCTTCCCGCGAAGAGAGCCGCGCCTGCGCCTGCCCGAAGTAGTTGTCGTACGGCAGCAGGGCGCGCAGCCTCCGGGTGAGGGCCTCCGGCAGGTCCGACTGGCTCGGCCCGATCTGCGCGCGCGTCGCCCGGACGATGTAGATGTCCAGGCTCAGCGGCCGCGACGGGTGATCATATCTCCGCAGGGCCGGAATGATCTGGCCGAGCGCCGCCGGCGTGTCGCGGATGACCAGCGTGTTCGTCGACGGCTGCAGCTCGACGGTCCCGCGCTTGGACAGCATCGGGGAGACGAGCTGGATCGCCTCCATGGCCCCCCGGTGCCGCAGCGTGAACGCGTGCAGGACGAGCTCGCCGTCCTTGCGGATCACCTGGGCCCATGCCGGCGCGATGGGCGCGACTGGCGCGCACGCGGACGCGACCCAGAGAAGGATCAGGACGGTCCGGCGAACGGAAGACATCGGGCTCAATCGGGACTCCAGGATCACGGGGGAGGAAGGCCTGCCCGGCAGCCCGGGCTCAGCCGCCGTAGCTCTCGTCGAAGCTCTCATTGACGAACATCACCACCGAGAGCTCTTTGTCGCCCCCCAGGTGGTAGACGCGGGTCCCCGGCAGATCGCCCCCCCCTTCGATGACCGCCGCGTCTCCGGTCTGCCGGGCCGCCGAGAGATCCAGGACCTGGGTCGCCGCGGGGATTTCGCGCAGCTGCGCGGTCCGCCGCACGTCGTCGGAGGGGACGGTCACGGTCACCAGCGCGAGCGCCGCGGCCGCCGACCAGCGCTTCCAGCTCCCCGCGAAGCCGCGCCGGCGGCCCTCCAGCGACTCCAGGCGGCTGGCGGCGCGCATCGCGGCCACGGCCTGGCGCACCGAATCGACCTCGGCGCGCTCCTGGGCCTCGGTCATCGTGGCCGCCGGCACCTGCGACAGCCGCCGGAAGACCAGGGTCGGATCGGACTTGAGCGCCGCCTTGCGGCAGAGCTGGCAGCCGCCGTCGAAGTGAGCCAGGGACTCGCTCCAGCCCTCGGGCTCCACGCCGCCACGGTTGTCGAGGCGGTGGGCGGTCAGGGCGGTCCAGTCCGGGCAGCTCACAGCGAAGCCTCCTCGGCAGTTTCACAGGCGAAGCTGCCGGCATACTCGGGGTAGCGCTTCATCAGCTCCCCGCGGAGATACCGGCGGGCGTTGAACAGATGGTTGCGGACCGTGGACTCGCGGCACTTGAGCACCTCCGCCACCTCGGCGGAAGAGAGCCCCTCGACCTCCTTGAGGAGGAAGACGGTCCGCTGCTTCTCGGACAAACCGGCGGACAGCTCGCGGAAGATCGCGGCCACCTCGCCGTGCTGGATGTGGCTGAGGTCGCGGTCGGCGCTGCCGTCCGCCAGGTGGAGCAGATGCTGCCGCACCGGCTCGTCGCTCTTCTCCCGGCTCTTGCGCGAGCGCAGATGGTCGATGGCCAGGTTGCTCGCGATGCGGTAGATCCACGTGTTGGGGCTCCACCGCTCGTCGAACTTGCGGCGGTTCTCCCAGACCTTGAAGAAGGTCACCTGGACGACGTCCCGGGCCTCCTCCGAGTCGCTGAGGATGCGCTGGACGAGTTGGAGGAGCGGCTTTGTCTTGCGGCCGATGAGCTCGCTGAACGCGGACTCGTCTCCTTCCCGGACCGACAGGAGGAGGTCACGGTCGGACACGTCCGCCCAGGGGGCGGGCTGCGTGCGGCGGGTGTAGACGAGCTCGAGCATGTTCAGTCTAGATATACGGAGCGACTCCGGGAAACGTCCAAGACCTCATTATACTGCCGAGCCGATGGCCGTCCTCCTCCGAGGTCTCTACCAGCTCGCGGCTGGTGCCGCCCTGCTGATCGCCGGGCCTTTCCTCCTCGCCCGGAGGGGGAGCCATTATCTCCCGACCTTGTCCGGAAGGCTCGGCCGGATCGGATCTTCGACGGTTTCCGCCCTCCAAACCAGCGGAATCGTCTGGATCCATGCAGTCTCGGTCGGAGAAGTTGCTGTCGCGGCCACCCTGATCAAGGCTCTGCCGGCCGGTCTCCCCCTCGTGGTGACGACTGTAACCCCAACCGGCCAGGAGCGGGCGAGGGCGCTCTTCGGGGACCGGGCCGAGATCGCGTACCTTCCCTTCGACCTGGGCTTCGCGGTCCGGCGCTTCTTCGACCGCTTCCAGCCGCGAGCCCTGATCCTGGTGGAAGGGGACTACTGGCCGCTGGTCCTCTCCGAGGCGAAGCGCCGGGGCCTCCCCGTGACCGTCATCAACGGCCGGGTGGGCGACCGCAGCTACGGCCGGATGCGCCGGCTGCGTCCCCTCCTGGGCTACCTCTTCTCCCGGGTGGACCGTTTCGGAGTCCAGAGCGCCGAGGACCGCGACCGCCTGGTCTCCCTGGGCGTGCCCGCCGAGCGGATCACGGTGACCGGCAATCTCAAGTACGAATCGCCCGAGCCGGCCATAAAGCCGGAGCTGGAAGAGCGCCTCCGAGCCCTCGCGGCCGGCCGGCCGATCCTCCTGGCCGGCTCCACCGTGCTTGGGGAGGAGGAGCAGGTCCTGGATGCCTTCGCCCGTCTTGGCGGGCAGGCGCTGCTCGTGATCGCTCCCAGGCATCCCGAGCGCTGGGACGAGGTGGCCGCGCTCCTGGGCACCAACGCGATCCGAAGGAGTGCGATTCCCGAAGGCGGGAAGCCGGACGTCGTTCTTTTAGATAGCCTGGGCGAGCTCGCCGGCCTCTATAGGATCGCGGCCGGGGCTTTCATCGGCGGCACGCTGGCTCCCAAGGGGGGGCACAATCCCCTGGAGCCGGCCCGCTTCGGAGTGCCGGTGGCGGTCGGCCCCTCCATGCACAACTTCCGCGACATGGCCGAGCGCTTCGACCGGGCGCACGCCTGGCGCCGGGTCAAGGATGCGGGGGAGCTGGCGGCGGTCTGGGGGGAGTGGCTCGCCGATCCCGCCGCCGCTCGGGAACAGGGAGGGCGGGCGCTCCGGCTTCTGGAGGAGAACCGCGGGGCTTTGGGGCAGACTTTGGAGATGCTGAAGCCGGTGCTCTCTCCAGGGACGGGCGCTTGAAATACCACAAAACGTGGTATCTCAAGCTTGCCTCGCTCTGTAGGAGCGACACCCATCTAGCCTGGGGTTTCAACCCCAGGCGCGGTGCTGGCGTCCGCCTGGGGTTGAAACCCCAGGCTAGACGGGTTCAGCCCCCACGGGGCTGTTGGGTAGTCCTGCTCCAATGAAGCCCCCGCTCCCCTCCTCCTCTCCCTGGCAGCTTCTCTACGGAGGCGCCCACCGGCTCCGGTACCGGTGGTACCACTCGCGCTCCCGCCATCTGCCGCGCCCGGTGGTGAGCGTCGGCAATCTTCATTGGGGAGGGACCGGCAAGACCCCGCTCACCGCGGCGGTCGCCTCTCACCTGCGGGACCGGGGGCTCGCGGTCTGCATCCTCTCCCGCGGCTATGCCAGTCGGGGGAGGGGCGTTCGGGTGGTCAGCACGGGGGACGGGCCGCTCCTGGGACCGCTCCTCGCCGGGGACGAGCCCGTGCTCCTGGCGGGCGAGCTGCCGGGCGTGGCCGTCGTAGTCGGACCCGATCGCTTCGAAGCGGGGATGGCCGCCCTCCACCGCCTCCACCGCACTCCCGACCTCTTCCTCCTGGATGACGGCTTCTCCCACCTGGCCCTGCGCCGGGACCTCGACCTCGTGGCCTTCCCCGCGACCGACCCGTTCGGAGGAGGCCGGCTGGCCCCGGGCGGGCGGCTGCGGGAGCCTCTCGCCTCGATCGCCCGCGCCCATGCCGTGCTCCTGACCAACGCCGGATCTCCGGAGGACGGCCGGGCGATGGCCGAGGCGCTGCGCTCCTACGGTTTCACCGGACCCGGTTTCGCGAGCTTCACCCGTCCCGGAACCCCGCGCCGGATCGGCCCTGGCAGCGGACAACCGGAGCTGAGGGAGGGGGCGAAGGTGTTCCTGGTCACGGCCATCGCCCGGCCGGAGGGCTTCGTGGCCACGGCCCGGAGCCTGGGCTTCGAAGTCGCCGGGGAGCTGCGCTTCCCCGATCATCACGCCTATCCGGCTCCGAGCCTGGAGAAGATCGCGGAAGCCTTCCGATCGAGCGGCGCCGAGATCGTCCTCACCACGGTCAAGGACGCGGTCAAGCTCCTCGGCCGGCTGGACGTCCCGCTCGCCGAGCTGCCCATCCGCGCCGAGCCCGAGCCGGCGTTCTGGGAGTGGCTGGATGCCCGGATTTGATCCACGTCTTCCTCGGACATACTCTCTGGCAATATGAAGATCACGGTTTCCATCCCGGATGCCATCTTTGAGGAGGCTGATCAACTCGCGGGGAGGCTGGGGGTTTCTCGAAGCTCCCTCTATGCTTCTGCCCTCCAGGCTTTCTTGGAAACCCACCGCGCGGAGCACATCACCGAGACGCTCAATCGGATCTACAGCCAGGTGGACTCCTCTCTCGATCCAGTCCTCGCCGCACTCCAAGCCAGAGCCCTTTCAAGGGACTGGTAGACATCAAGGCTGTACGCGCCCTTGAAAAACCGCCCCATCCGCCACCGGATCGAGTACGGCCTCTATCTCGCCCTCAAGGGATTGCTGCGCGCTCTCCCTCACGAGTCGGCGCGGGGGCTGGGGCGGACGGTGGGCGCGCTCGGGCATGCGCTCGACCGGCGGCACCGCGAGGTCGCCCTGCGCAACCTGGAGCTGGCCCTGCCGGAGATTCCACCCGAGGAGAGGAAGCGGCTGGTCAAGGAGTGCTACCGCCATTTCGGCGCCGCCCTGGGCGACACCATCTCCTCCACCCGCTTCGACGCGGTGGAAATGTGCCGGCGGTTCACCCTGGAGGGATGGGAGAACGTCGACCTCGCGGACCGGGCGGGCAAAGGGTTCTTCGTCCTTTCCCCTCACATCGGCTTCTGGGAGATGGTGGCGCCCCTGGTCGGACTCTACAAGGGACGCTTCCACATCGTCGTCCGCCCGCCGGACAATCCCTACCTCGACAAGGAAGTTCTGGCCCTGCGCACGAGGTTCGGAAACCAGGTCATCCCCAAGCGGGGCGCGGCGAGGCGGATGCTGGAGATCCTGAGGGAGAAGGGGATCATCGGCATCCTGATCGATCAGAGGGTGCAGCCCCAGGAGGGGATCGAGGTCCCCTTCTTCGGACGGCCCGCGCTGACCTCGCCCGTGCTCGCCCGCCTGTCGCTGCGCACCGGAGCTCCCGTCCTTCCCGTGGCCCTCTATCCGGAGCCCCAGGGAAGATACCGATTCGTCGCCCACCCCCCCATCTTTCCTCCAGAGGGAGCCAAGGGGGATGAAGCGACCGTGGACCTCACCCGACGATATCTGGAGGTCGCCGAGCAAGACATCCGCCGCCATCCCGAGCAGTGGCTCTGGATGCACCGGCGGTGGGAAGCGCGCAAGTGAAGAGGAGCTGGCCCCTCCCTCTGCTCGTCTTCTTCGCCCATGCCCTCCTCTTCGGGGATTGGATCGTCGACGACGCGGGGATCACCTTCGTCTATGCCCGCAACCTCGTGGCCGGGCACGGCCTTGTCTCGCAACCCGGACTGCCCCCGGTCGAAGGCTTCTCCAACTTCCTCTGGATGCTCACCCTGGTGCCGACCTTCCTCGCCGGCCTCTTCCATCCGGTGATCGTCCCGAAGGTGGTGAGCCTGGCGCTCCTGGCGAGGTCGTTCATTCTCCTCGACGGTGCGCTCTTTGCCCTGACTGCAAGCCGTGCGGTCTCCCTGGTTACGCTCCTGCTGCTGGCCGTCTGCAGTCCCTTCGTGATCTGGACGGTCTCCGGCCTGGAGAACCCGCTGTACGTCTTCCTTCTCTGCCTGCTCCTCTGGTTGATTGTCCGGGAGCGGGAGGGCCGTGCCTTTCCGTGGGCGGCCGGAGCGGTAGCGGTGGGCTTGGCGCTGACCCGGCCGGACGGCATTCTCTTCGCCGTCCTCTATCCTCTTCTTACGCTCACCACGGGCAAGGGCGGATGGAGCCGGGCACTTCGATACGCCGCCGTCTTCACCCTCCTCCTGGGAGGCTTCCTTCTCTTCCGCTGGTCCTACTTCGGAAACCTCTACCCGAACACTTTCTACGCCAAGGGCGGACCCAGCGCGAAGGTCTACCTGGACCTCGTAACCCTGCAGCCGAGGATGACGGCCAAGGCCTTCGAGCTGTTCGAGTCCGTGGCGGGACCGGGCAATATCCTGCTGCCCGTGGCGCTCCTGGCGGGCACGGCCTTCCTGGTCGGACGGGGGCGCTTCGGCTGGAAGCATGGCGTCCTGCTCGCCTTCGCGTACTTCGGAGCCGTGCCCTTCCTGCTCCTCCCCTTCGACTGGATGGAAGAGTACCGGTTCGGGACCCCGTTCTTCCCCTTCCTCTATGCCTATGCCGTGACGCTTGCGGCGAGCCTGGGGGAGATGCTCTTTCCCGATCCGGCGCGCAGAAGGCTCCCGGCCCTGGTGGCTGGACTGGCCGCGGTGGGCTTGAGCCTGGGTCTCTTCGCCAGCCGGTCAATTCTGTTCGCCGCGGCACCGACCGTCTCCTTCCAGGAAGTAGTCGAGAAGTTCGGGCACCGCTACAACCGCTACGCGGATCTCCTGGGATTGGAGCGGCCCTCCATCCTGCTCCCGGACGTGGGCGGCACCCTCTGGGTCTCGCGGCTGAGGGTCTACGATCTAGTCGGCCTGACCGACCGGACCATCGCCAGGACCCTGGAAAAAAGGCCGGAAGCCTTCTACGACTACATCTTCGACAAGGCGAAGCCGACCTTCATCCACCTGCACCACTACTGGACGCTGCAGGCCGGCCTCGACTACGACCCGCGCTTCCGGCAGGACTACGTGCCTCTCTTCCATGTCGTCGAGCCGGCGGTGCGCCAGCGGGCGGGGGGCGTCCCACTCAGTTCGGGAGACTTCATCCGGCGGGATGCGATCCTTGGCAGGGAGGCGGCGGTGGCGGCAATCAAGACCGATCTGCTGGACTACTATCGCCAGCGCGCCAAGTCCGAGGGCTGGCCCGAGGAGGTCCTGCGGGACACTCCGTTGGCCGACGAGCCCTGATCTTCCGTCGGCGCCTCAGAAGGCATGGATGCGCACTTCAGGGTGCGGCGCCGCGAGTCGTTCGAGATCCTCACGGTCCCCCGTCAGGACACGGGCTCCTCCCGCTTCCCACGGCATGGGCCACGACCACCAGGGCTCGGGCCAGGAAGGCCCGCGCCCTCTGGTCTCCGCGGGCCAAGGCGATCACTGCCTCGGAATCGAGGATCAATCGTGGTGAACGGACTCAATCACTCGCGGCTCGATCGGTCCTGCCTCCTGCTCGAGCTCGGTGAGCAAACCAACGAGGCGATCATGCTGCAACTGGTTCCGGAGCGCGCGGCTCACGTAGCTCGACAGCCTTCGCGAGCTCCGGCGACGAGCCCTTCTTCTAGAGTGAGGGAGACTTCTTCGTTCGCATGTCGAATCCTACTCTAGTAGTATTTCGCGACACGGTGGCCAAACCCAGCCCATACCGCTCCTCTAAAGGTTGCCGGAGAGCCCTTCCGGATTCCTCCGGTACCGCTCTCCCCACTTTTGTCGGCTATCCTTCGGAGTGGCACGGTCCTCACTTGGCCGCTTCTCTGAAAGCGCAATTCCTGAGAGACTAGAGGCCCCAGTGGAGAAATAATGCCCAGCCAAATACTTCCAGAGTCCGACCTTATCCGTCTTCTTACCAACCATGCTGATCGGCGCCAGCACGCTGTCTCTTTTGACTTTTTGACCCGCCTTAAGGACTTTCATAGCCGAGTCAGCGCCGAAGTCAGGCAGATTAATGTCCTGTTCCCAGAGTACACCCCTCATGACGAGCAGTACCACCTGCGACGGCTTTTCTCCGTGGCGGATACCGTCTTAGGCTCTGAACGTCTGAAGGAGTTCAATGCATCGGAACTCTTCGTACTCGCTGCCGCGCTCTACGGCCACGACTGGGGCATGGCAGTAAGCGAGCACGAGAGGCAATTCATTCTGACCGGCCACGTCCCTAAGGACTTCCGGGAGGAAGATCTCTGGCTTCTTCCGGACGAACGGGCACGGCTGAAGAGGTTCGCCAAGGAGCAGCGAATATCTCTAGACGAGAAAGGATGCACGAGCGACATACCCATAGAGATCTGGCGCGAGTATGTCCGACAAACTCATGCCTTCCGCAGTGGTGAGCGAGTGCGGCGTTACTACCACCCGTACGACGGAGGTGTCGCGGAAGCAGTGGCCCGTGTTTGCGAGGGACATTGGCTAGACTTCGACCGGCTGCAGGACTTTCACGACTACCCTACCGATTTTGCAGTCCTCGGGGAGGCAGTCAACTTACGAGCCTTAGCTGTTTACGTTCGGCTGATAGACCTCCTGGATTTGGCCGAGGATCGGACTCCTTACGTGATCTGGAAGTTCGTGGCCCCTCGCAGCCCGAAGTCGCGGATGGAGTGGGCTAAACATCGTGCTCTCCAACCGGTCACCCCAGCGCCTTACCAGGAAGGAAGAATTCTCCGTGTGGACGGCAGTACTGACAACCATGAGGTCTACGCAGCTCTTCAGGATCTTAAAAGGTGGGTCGATGACCAGTTCCGCGGTTGCAATGATCTTCTAGCTCGAATGAATGATCCGCGTCACCGGCTGGATCTATACCGGATCGACTGGCGTCTTTCGGCGCGAGGTTTCAAGCCAGTATCGATCCAGTTCGAGTTCGATCGAAGTCGCATGTTCGAGATCTTAAGTGAGGAGATATACCAAGGAGATCCCTACGTGTTTCTGCGCGAACTCCTCCAGAACAGCATCGACGCGATCCGGATGCGACGGGAGATACTCCAGCGAAAGGGCATTGCCATGGCCGATCCCCCGATCATCCGAGTGGACATCGAGCATGGAGAGTATGGAGACGCTCTAGTCACTTGGCGCGACGAGGGCATCGGCATGGACGAATACATCGTCGGCAACTATCTTGCCGTAGCAGGCAAGAGCTACTACCGAAGCGAGGATTTTGAGCGGGAGCAACTCAGAATGGACCCGATCGCCCGCTTCGGTATCGGAATCCTAAGTTGCTTCATGGT
>DASUNJ010000915.1:0-3446 GCA_036277235.1 Thermoanaerobaculia bacterium
GACGGCCGCAAGCCGGACGCCGCGCGCTGGCGCGAGCGGCGCGGGGGAGGGGGGAGGGGCCGAGCTCGGGCCCGAGCCCGAGCGCCAGGCGGCCGACCTGCCGCCGGTCAACCTGGCGATCCGGGTGCGCCGCCCGCTCGACGAGCGCCTGGTGGAGCTGATCCACCAGCTGCGCCGCGAGGGCGTGCGCACCAGCAAGGTGGAGCTGATCGAGATGCTGCTCTGGGAGCTGCCGGCCGAGGGGCCGGCGCTCACCGAGCGCCTGGCGCGCTTTCGCCGCTTCGCCCCACGCGGGCCCGGCGCCCCGCTGGCCTAGCGACGACCCCCACAAACACGACCGGCCGGACCCCGAAGGGCCCGGCCGGCGTGTTCCGCATTGGATCCGAAGGTTGGGCTAGACGCCCTGGGGCTTCGGGAAGCGGTGGCGCATCGTGTACTGGTACGGCGTGGCGAAGAGCAGGTCGCCGATGTCCTCGGCGGTGCGCTCGATCGTCTGCGTCCAGATGGTGTCCGCACCCGGGATGATGAGGTCGAAGTTGAAGCTCATCAGGCCGATGAGCTCCTTGACCGGCATCATGGCGCCGAGGTTGTCGAACGGGGTGGCCGTGAGGGCCCACGAGCGGATCGCGTTGGCCGAGGCCGTGCGGATCGACTCGGGCTTCAGCTGGAAGCGGTGCTGACCCTCGGTCTCCGGACGGCCCATCGCCGCCGCGGTGGCCTTGGTGACCTCGGACGGGAGGTAGGTGAGGTCCCACTTCGTCGTCGTCAGCGACGGGTCGGTGATGAGCCTGAGGTTCATCCGCCCGTAGCGCGGGTCGCCATAGAACTTCGGCTTCGCGGGGAGCTCGGCGTCGTCGTAGCGGCCGGTCGCGGTGTGGATCAGGTAGCCGCGACGCTCCATCGTGAAGTTGAAGTAGTCGTTCCCGAAGCCGCCGTAACCGTCGTCCTCCTTGCCACCGTGCTCCTGGGTGACGATGTAGGCGATCTTCTTCGGGAAGCCGAAGGGCTCACGGCCGGCGAACACGGCCGCGTCCTGCGTGAGGTACATGTACGGGTAGTAGCCCGCGTAGTACGTGTTGCCATCCTGACCCTTGCAGGAGGCGGACACCGTGACACCCATCTCGCCGTACGGGCCGAGACCGGTGTGCAGGTGGTCCACGTACCAGAACTCGACAACGTCGTCCTCAAGCTCCAGGCACTTGGGGAGGATGCGCCGCAGCGCAGCCTCGTCCACCCGGTAGAAGAACGCCGACCACCGAGAGTTGGTGTAGGTCAGCGGGACGATGTCGTAGTCGACAAGCGGGTCCGCGATGCCCTGGCTGATGATGTCGCGCTTGTCCCTGTCAAGGGCAAGCGGCGGCGCGTCGCCGGAGTCAATCCACGGAACGCTCGTGACGTTCAGCTCCGCCATTGTGTTTGTTCCTCCTTTGGAGTCTTCGGACCCTACGCGCCGAGGCCGATGGGCTTCGGGAAGCGGTGCCGCAGGCCGAAGCGGTACGGCTTCGCCGCGCCCGCCCAGGTCGCGTCCCGGGTGTAGGTCTCGGTCCAGGGGACCTCGCCCGCCGGGATGATCAGGTCGAAGCTGAAGGTCATGAGGCCGATCATCTCCTTGGGCGGAAGCTCATGCCCGAGGTTGTCGTACGGCGTGGCCTGCATGAACCAGTTGAAGCTCGCCGGGCTGGCGGTCCGGATCGACTCGGGCTTCACCTGGAAGCGGTGCGAACCCTCGGAGTCCGGGCGGCCCATCGCCGTGGCGAGGTCCTTGGTCACCAGCGAGGGCAGGTACACGAGCTGCCACTCGGACTGGGAGACGTCCGGCGAGGTGACGACCTTCATGTTCATCCGGCCGTACTCCGTGTTGCCGTAGAACTTCGGCTTCGCGGAGAGGTCGGCGTCGTCGTACTTGCCGGTGGCGGAGTGGAGCACGTACCCGTTCCGGATCATGAGGAACGAGAAGTAGTCGAACTGGTAGTTCTTGCCGTCCATCACGCCGTAACCGTCGTCAGGCGCCCCGCCGTGCTCGAGCACGCGGATGAAGGCTTCCTTCTTCGGGAAGCCGAGCACGCGACCGGCGTCGATCGCGGCGTCCTGGGTCAGGTACATGTACGGGTAGTAGCCGGCGTAGAGCGTCCGACCATCGCCGGCCTTGTGGCTGGCGGCCACGGTCACACCCATCTCGCCGTACGGGCCGAGCATGGTGTGGTTGTGGTCGACGTACCAGAACTCGACGATGTCGTCCTCGAGCTCAAGGCAGTCGGGAAGCACGCGCCGAAGCTGCTTCTCATCGGCGCGGTAGAAGAATGCTGACCAACGGGAGTTGGTGTAGGTCAGCGGCAGAGTGTCGATGTCCCAGATCGGGTCGACCAGCGAGTAAATGAACGCGGTCTTCTCGTCACGGTCGACGGGCGACGGCGGGATCTCCCCCGTCTCCGCGCCCGGGATCTGCGTCACGGCGAACTGCTCGGCCATAGACGGGCTTCCCCCTTATTCGGAAAGGGCAGCTGCACACGAACCGCCGACCGCTCGGGACGTCCCACCACCCCTGTGAAGCACGGGCCGAAGGAGGGCCTCGACCGGCTGGCGATGGAAAGCAGCATATGTCACGTACCCATGGGCGTCAACGCGTCCGGGCCCCGACCAGGCGGGGGTCTGAGGGGGTCAGATCCCGCTGGTCATGCGGGGTTGCGCACAATGGGACGGACTTCGTGCCGATGTTGACAACCTCCGCGGCGGCTCCGGTATGGTCGCGCCGATCTGCGCGCGATCCGGGCGCTCGGACACCGTTGAGCACGACAAGGGGGCGAGGAAGTGACACGACGCTCGTGGGCCTGGCGCCTGGCCGCGGTGGCCGCGGCGGGGGCGCTGGCGCTGGGGCTTGTGGCGTGTGGTGACGACGACGACGACGAGGGGGGCGCCACGGGGGAGACCAGCGGCGGCGGCCCCGCGCTCGACGTCGCCTACGTGACGACCCAGCAGCACCCGTACGGCATCGCGGTCGACGCCTTCGTCGAGGAGGTCAATGGGACCGGCCAGCTGACCCTCCAGGGGCAGCCCGCCTACCCGCAGGCCGAGATCCAGCTGCTCGCCGACGTCCGCTCGGGCGTCGTGCCGATGGCGACGGTCTCCACCGCGATCTTCGACACGGCCGGCATCACGGCCTTCCAGGCGCTCCAGGCGCCGTTCCTGATCACCAACTACCCGCTGGCCCTCGAGGTCGAGGGTGGTGAGATCGGCCAGGCGATGCTGGAGCAGGCGGACCAGCAGGCAGGCGACCTGGTCGCCCTGGCCATCCACGAGGGCGGCCTGCGCAAGCCGTTCGGCAAGCAGCAGCTCGCGAGCCTCGCCGACTTCAAGGGCAAGACGATCCGCGCCCCGCAGTCGCAGGTGCTCTCCGAGGGCTTCAAGGCGCTCGGCGCGAACGTCGAGCCGCTGCCGCTTCCCGACGT
>DASUNJ010000916.1:0-7850 GCA_036277235.1 Thermoanaerobaculia bacterium
CATCGGCTGGTTGGGCGTTGCCTCTACAGCATCGCCACTCATACAACCTCGCGGTACTGAAAGCTACTTGCCAGATCTACTTTCGCTAAGCACAAGCTCCCATAGTTGTATCATCGTTAGCTCTCCATGGTTTTCAACCAAGTCAGCTGGCAACTTTCGACCAGTCTCTTCTTCAAGGGCTGAGCGTATTAAAGTACTTAGCTGCGATAGTCTATCTGGTGGCAACCGTCCACTCAGTTCATTGAACGTTGAGGTCATCGATACGTCCGGATTGCCAGCGATAAACGAAAGAAGTGTTTGAATTGTGAGCGACTCCTGTATATCTGCTTCGAGTTGCGATGCCCGCGTACTCGAAGTCCTTAAAGACTGCTGAAGAGTCTCTAATTTGGCCTTATCCTGCCGAGACTGCGCTACCACGCTTTTGAGCTGGCTCTCAATCGCCGCAACGGTCTCTTGGTGTTTTTTAACCTGCGCAACAAGCTTCTTCTTTTCAGCGATAAGTTCGTCTCGTTGACTCTCCAATTTTTGCCTAGCTGCTGCGAGGTTGAACGTCGCCTTTTCAAGATGATCGTTGCGGCTTGCTAGCCTCTTTCGCTCCTCTGCATTTTTCAATTCTTGTTCGATATTCTCGCTCCGATTCAGCGGGAGTGCCACTTTTTCAAAATAGAACCATACGAGCGGCAATGCTACGAGTCCCGCAGTTATAGCTTGGAAAAAATACCGCTTGCGATACCACGGCCGTTGTAACTCGTCATGAATCATGCGAGTTTCAGCTTCCAGCTTTGAGACCTCCGCCAAGACCTTTCTCTCTTCGGTACTTAGGCCAGGCTCTGAGTTCTTTGGGAGAAGTTGTTGTTCCATATCCCAAATGCCTTCGTAAATTAATCAGCCGGGCGGTGCCGCCCAACGCTCTTGCCGATGAGCGGCGGCTTGCCGTCCGCTCGATCGGCCGGTTAGGCGTGTTCCACAATAGCTCTAATTTGACAGCTCATAAAGGGTTTCAATAAGGGGGAATAGCGAAGGGTCGGGCAACATTCGTGAAGCTATTTGGGAAGAATGCCTCGACACCCCTCCAGATTGGCCAAACAGCGGGGCTGCTGCACCAAGTTCGACATCAACACCCTGGGGTGGCGTAAGAAGGAAGACGTACTCAGCAGGCAAGGGAACAGGCAAAGCATAGCGTGCAAGGGCTGACAATCCGCTCGTAACCACGACACCATCTCTATAGGTGGTAGCGTACGTCTTCCCCCTGACTTGCCCGGTGCCGCTGATTCGGGGGTCATGCCTTGTATAGCTGAATCGCAGAAAGGCATCATCCCCACTAGTTTTAGCCTTGACGGTCAGCGTTGCGCCTGGTGGTGGTGGCGGCGGGGGAACTCCCGTAAAGCTAGTCGCTATTGCGGCCTGGCGGATCGCCCTAGCAAGCTCTTCTCGGGCGAGCAGTGGATCCTCATCAAAATTCTCCCTCACGTCTAGAACACCCTCTACAAAGTTCTCCGCCGGCCACCTATCAATCGCGAGTGCTGCATCAGAGGCCAGCTCAAAGATGGTTGTCAATCCGTCTTCCTTCTCTATTGGCAAAGCGTATGTAGAGCCGAGCACCAGAAAATCAGCGGGCTCCTTCCAGCTATTCCCGTATTTGGCACGGACAAAATGATAGCCCATCCCGGTTTCGACAAGATCTTCAAAAACGGACTTGTCACTCAGCTTAAGGATGCTCAAAATCTTTCCTCACGCCTAACCTCTAGATCAAGATTCCACGATTTTCCGCCTTACCGACAAATGGCACGCTCGGTCGCTTATGGCAGCATGTCGATGAGACCGTGGTATCTGCGCTTTAGCTGATGGTACGCCTGCGCCGGGGGCGCGTCAACACGGGTAGGGCGTCACATAAGCATCCTAACGTTCCAAGGAGGCTGGGACGCTTATGCGTCAGTTCCGGCGGAGGGGCCGTGACCGCAAGCGACGGATTGATGACATCTCCTTGGGGAGAGGTAGTCCATAAGCAATCCCGCAAGACGCTTATGCGGCCGGATAAGCGGAACTGCCGGCCATGAGGATGGGCTGCTTCTGCGTCAAACGTATGACGGATAAGCTACCGCCGTCACAGGGGTTCCTCGGGGCTCTGGATGCAGAGAGGCAAAACCGCAGGCCGGCTCCGGGGCTCGGCGCCTCGGTCAAGGAAGGGGACGTGGTCTCATCGCGCGAGGCGGGAGGGGAAAGATGGGAGGGCGTGCGCCCTCGGTCCCGGCCTCCCCCCGGAGCCGACCGGTCCTCACCCGAATGGGAGAGAGACAGGGCTTCCCTGGAGACCAGGTCCCCTTCGAATTGGCGGACGGCGGCGTCCTTGGACCCGGAGGCCGGCCGTCCTTCTCAGTTTTCATGAACCCTGATGCCAAGCTCGTGAGTACGACGGAGGGGACGCGGAAAGCCTCGCCCCCTCCCTTTCCTGCACTACGACTTCACTTCGTCAGGCGCCGGCGCCTCCGGGGGCGGGGGCGGCTGGGTCACGGAGGGCAGCGCCCGCGGCCGGCCGAGGACCGGGATGCGGAACTCCACCAGCTTGTCGTTGCGCGGACCCAGGCGGCCCCGGATCAGCGAACGGACCTGGCGCGCGAAGTCCGCGCCCCGCACCATCAGCTCCCGCAGACGCTTGGAGTTCGCTTGCAGGCCGGCACGGTGCGCGTCCTGAAGGGCCAGGATCTCCGTCATTTCCTGGAGCGTCTCGTGCAGCCACGCATGGGGACCATCGACGTCCGGCAGGATGTCGGGATTGTTGTCGACCGACTGCAGCAGGCGCTGGAAGTCGGTCACGTGATCCGCGGTGGACGCGTTGTTCGGCATGGCTCTTTCTGCCTCCTTTGAAACTCTGCCACCACCATGGGAGCAGAGTGGAGGGTATGATAGACACAGGGGCGGACTGTGTCAATAGTTGACTCAGTAGAATCTTTCAGGGATCATTGCCGCCGTCGCTCTCCCTGCGGAGCACGTCCCCGGGAAGCCGGCGGAGCGCCGCAGGAGTACGGCGGAGGGTGCGCGGAGCACTCAGGATGGCGTGAGGAGTGGGGCGGACGGCGCGCGGAGTGTTCCGGACGGCGTGCGCAGCACTCAGCATGTCGTGCGGAGTACTCCGGATGGCGTGCGGAGCGCGGGGGAGGACGTGAAAAGTGTGGGGGACGCCGTGATGAAAGTGGGGGACGGCGTGCGGAGCTCGGGGGAGCGGACGAGGAGTGCAGGGGATGGCGTGCGGAGCGCGCGGGCGGACGCGGAAAACGTAGCAGGTCGCCTCTACGACGAATCCGGAACGGAAAGCCCCATGGCTCGCAGGGGGCCGGCCAAGTCCTCGGGGACCGGCGCGAGGAAGCGGAGGGCCGGCCGTGCGAGCTCCAGCTCCAGCGCATGGAGCGCGAGCCGGTGGAGGCCGAAGCGCTCGCGGAAGAGCCGGTTGTGCTCCCCCTTGCCATAGCGCACGTCGCCGATTAGCGGATGGCTGATGTGCTTGAGATGCCGGCGGATCTGGTGCAGCCGCCCGGTGCGGGGGATGACCTCCAGCAGCGAGTAGCGCTCGAACGTGCCCAGGCGCCGGAACCAGGTGACCGCGGGCACCCGGGGGCCGTCCGGAGCGCGGGGGATGGGGTGATCGACGATCCCCGCTTCAGGAGGGATGCCGCGGACGAGCGCGAGGTAGCGCTTGCGCACCTCGCCGGCCTCGAACTGCTCCTGAAGCGAGCGCGCCGTCCCCGGATCGAGGGCCAGGACGAGCGCGCCGCTGGTGCTCCGGTCGAGCCGGTGGACGGGATAGACGTGCCGGCCCAGCTGATCCCGAAGCACCTGGAGGACCGTATACCTCTCCTGCGACCACCCGCGATGGACCGCCATGCCCGAGGGCTTGTCCACGGCGACGAGCGAGTCCTCGAGGTGGAGGATGCGGAGGATCGGGGCGGGCATGTACAATGATCGCTCAAATGACCTTCAAGTACCCCGACGGCACGACGGTCGGGCAGTCGGAACCCGGCACAGGGGTGCGCTCGCGCGAAGGATCCCCGGCGCCCGCGGTCCTTCCGGCCCTGACCGTCCTCTATCATCCCGACCTCGAACGGATCGGGGAGCGGGTCTTCCTGAACGAGCTCGCCGGGGGCGGGGAGGCCTTCCTGAGCCGCACGGCCCCGGAGCTCGCCCGCCCCGACCGCTTCGCGGGCGAGCCTCTCGGCGATCCGCATCTCAGCCGCAGGCCGATCCGGTTCCGGGGAGCCGATGGCGGGATCGAGATCGAGGTCGGCGAGAGCCGGACCGCCGTCGTCGCCGACGGGTTGAACCTGCACAGGAGAGCAGTCTTCTCCGCCGGCCAGGTGAGCCGGGGCGTGGTCCTGGAGCTGGCCGGCACGGTCGTGCTCCTGCTGCACCGGATCCCCTGCCCTGCCAGCCCGGCCCCGCCGCGCTGCGGGCTGATCGGGGACAACCCGGAGATGCTGGCGGTGCGGGAGGACGTGCGCCGGGTGGCGGACCTGGAGGTGCCCGTCCTCCTCCGGGGCGAGACGGGGACGGGCAAGGAGCTGGTCGCTCGCGCCATCCACGACGCCGGCCCGCGCCGTTCCGCCCCGTTCGTGGGGGTCAACCTCGGGGCGATCCCGGCCTCGCTCTCCGCCTCCCAGCTCTTCGGCGCGGTCAAGGGGGCGTTCACGGGCTCCGTGGCATCCCAGGAGGGGTACTTCCGCCACGCCCATGGCGGCACTCTGTTCCTGGACGAGATCGGTGAGGCTCCGGCGGAGGTCCAGGTCATGCTCCTGCGCGCCCTGGAGACCGGCGAGGTCTATCCGGTCGGCTCGGCCTCGCCTTTGCGCGTGGACGTGCGGATCCTTGCCGCGACCGATTCCGATCTGGGGGATTTCCGGGCTCCTCTGCTCCATCGGCTGGCGGGGTTCGACATCCGCCTTCCTCCTCTGCGCGAGCGGCGGGACGACGTCGGCCGCCTTCTGATCCACTTCCTGCGGCACGAGCTGGGGAAGATTGGCGAGGGCTCCCGCCTGGAAAACCCGCGCTGGCTGCCGCCTTCGCTGGTGGCGCGGCTGGCGCGCTACGACTGGCCGGGCAACGTGCGCCAGCTGCGCAACGTGGTGCGGCAGCTCATGATCGCAAGCCGGGGCCGCGCCGAGCTGGACGGCTTCCGTCTTGAGCGGCTGCTGCGGGAGGAGCCGGCCACTCCGCCGTCGCCGCCTCCCCCCGTCCGGCGCAAGCCCGGCGAGGTGAGCGAGGACGAGATCCTCGAGGCGCTCCGGGCCAGCCGCTGGGATCTCAAGGCCGCCGCCGACCGGCTGCGGATCTCGCGGCCCTCGCTCTACAACCGGATCGAAAGCTCGTCGCGCATTCGAAAGGTTTCCGATCTCTCGACCGAGGAGATCGCGAAGTGCCACGGCGATTGCCGGGGCGACCTGGATCCCATGTCCGAACGCCTGGAAGTGTCCAGACGGGCTCTGGGGAGAAGGGTGCGGGAGTTGAAGCTCGAATAGGAGGCCGGCGTGGAAGAGATCCCGCGACAGATCGGCCCCTACAGGATCCTGCAGCCTCTCGGCGCCGGAGGGATGGGGGAGGTGCTGCTCGCCCACGACGAGCGGCTCGACCGCAAGGTCGCGATCAAGCGCATCCGTCGCGATGCCACCAGCCCCGACCAGCGGGAACGCTTCCGCCGGGAAGCGAGGCTCGCCGCCCGTCTCAATCATTCTGCCATCGTCCAGGTCCACGATCTCGTGACCGAGGGGGACGTGGACAACCTGGTCATGGAGTACGTCGAGGGGAGCAACCTGCGCGCGCTCTCCCGGCGGGGACCGCTCCCGGTCTGCGAGGTGCTCGACCTCGGCATCCAGATCGCCCAGGGTCTGCGGGAGGCCCACCGGCACGGGATCGTCCATCGCGACCTCAAGACCGAGAACGTCCTGGTCACTTCCGAAGGGCAGGCCAAGATCGCGGACTTCGGCATCGCCAAGCGTCTGGCGGACGCCTGGAACGAGGAGAGCCTCACCCGCACCGATGCAATCCTGGGGACGTACCGGACCATGTCCCCGGAGCAGGCGCGGGGCGGCCCGGTGGACCACTGCTCCGACCTCTTCGCGTTCGGAGTCCTGCTCTACGAGCTCCTGACCGGGCAGTCTCCCTTTCAGGGAGAGAACCCCCTGGCCACCCTGGACCGGATCGTCCACCACCGTCAGACGCCGGCGCGGGAGATCAATCCTGCCGTGCCGGAAGGGCTCTCCCGGGTCGTGGACCGCCTGTTGGAGAAGGAGCCGGCGCTACGGCCGCGAAGCGCGGGAGAGGTGGTGAGGGATCTGGAGGAGATCGCGGGGGGGAGAGTGGAGGAGTCGGGCACGGCCACGCTGGTGGAGGTGCCGGCAACCATACCGGTTCCGGTTACGGAGGAGGCGGCCGAAGCGGTCAGGCGTGGCCCCTGGAGGGTGCTCGCCGCCGGTCTGCTCGCGGCGTCGCTCGTGCTCGCGGGTTTCCTGGCGCTGCGCCCGCCCGCCACCCCTCTCCATGTCGGCGTGCTGCGGCCGGAGATCGGGCTCGGCACCGGCCGGGGCGAGGTCGAGCTGCTGGCCACCGGCTTGAGGGTCGCCCTGCTGCAGGCCCTCGTCGATCTGGAAGGGATCTCTCCCAAGTCCTTCGAGGAGGTGGACGAGGCCGCGGGCCTGCCGGCGGCGGTCGCGCGCGCCGTCTCGGCGCAGGAGCTGTGGAGCTCGCGGCTCGACTGCCGGCTGGAGACCTGCCGGATCGTCCTCAGCCGGCTGGACGAGAGAGGGACGGTGCTCCGCTCCGAAAGCTTCGAGCTGCCGGCCGACGACGTGCCGCTCCTGTCCAGGGCTGTGCTCCAGCAGGTCCGCACGGCCTATCCCGATCACCCTGCTCGTGGAGGGAGGCCGGGGCGGGCCGGCGGGGGCGCCGAGCT
Organism: Thermoanaerobaculia bacterium; assembly: GCA_036277235.1. Taxonomy (GTDB): domain Bacteria; phylum Acidobacteriota; class Thermoanaerobaculia; order Multivoradales; family UBA5704; genus DATMER01. The sequence goes on from DASUNJ010000916.1 coordinate 6,938, forward strand.
GCGGCAGCTTCTCCTCCTGCGGACGAAGATGGACTCGGGTCCGGGCGCCCCGTACGAAGAGATCCTGTCGGAGCTCGAATCCCTCCATCGGAAGGCGCCGGCGGACCTGGACGTCTGTCTTCTCGGGGCCCGCGCCGCGCGCCAGCGGTTCGGGCGCTCGCGAGCCCAGGCGGACCTGGAGCTCGCGCAGGAATGGGTCCGGCGCTCTCTGCGGATCGCTCCGAATGCCCCGGAGCCGCTGCTGCTCCGGATCGACGTCGCCCTGGCGGGGCAGGATCTGGAGGTTGCCGAGCAGACGCTCGAGCGGCTGGAGGAGATCCTTCCCGGCGACGTCCGCCTCCTGGACCGGCGGGCGCTGCTCCTCGACGCCCGCGGAAAACCGGAGGAGGGGATGGCCCTCCTGCGCAAGGCGGCGCGTCTCAACTCCTCCGCGCGGCGGCTCGCGACGCTCGCGCAGATCGAGATCCAGCAGGGGGAGAACGAGGAGGCGCGCCGCCATCTCGAGCAGCTGCTGGCGCGCGCGCCCGGGAACGCCAAAGGCCTTTCGCTGTTGGCGACGCTGGAGCTCCTCCACGGCAATCTCCGGCGGGCCGCCGGTCTCTATCAGGCCATGCCCTCGCCGGGGCCGAACCAGCTCTCCAACCTGGGTCTTGCCTATCTCCTGCTCGGCGAGCACGGCAGAGCGGAGAAGGTCTTCCGGAAAACCGTGGAGATGGAGCCGGGAAACCCGCTCTTCGTGCTCAACCTGGCGGATGCGCGGTTGCTGCGGGGCGATGTCTCCGAGGCGAGAGACCTTTATGAGAGGGTGATCGAGCTTGCCGCGGGCGATCCGGCCGCGCCGTCGCCGTCGCTGCTCACGTTGAAGGCGCAGGCCCTGGCCCATCTGGGCCGGGGGCCGGAGGCCGTCATCGCG
>DASUNJ010000917.1:0-2649 GCA_036277235.1 Thermoanaerobaculia bacterium
GTCGTCTCGGCGGCTGCGACGCTGGCCTACACCTGGCGCTTCTGGGGCGGCATCTTCCTCGGAGAGCCCCGTGCCTCCTCCGTCGCGCCCCGCCCCGTACCCCGGCTGCTCGTGGTGCCGATCGTGGCGCTGGGAGCGATAGGGCTGCTCGGAGGCCTGTTGGCAGGGCCGTTCGAGAGGCTGGCCGAGGCCGCCGGCGAGGTTTCCTTCGCGGCTCCTACGCCGTTGGATGCCACGTACCATGCGGAGGTTCTCCCCGAATATCTGATGGCCCTGGCGGCCTACGCCCTCGGCGCGGCAGCGATAGCCTCGCGCACGGCATGGTCGAGGGCCGCGCTCGGGTTCAGCGACCTCGGGAGGCTGGCGGGGCCCGAGCGAATATACCGTTTGAGCGTTCGCGGGCTCAACCGGCTCTCGGATCTCCTCCACCGGTTGGAGATCCGCAACCTGAGAGGCCGGGTCGCTTTCGTGCTGATGCCGACGGCCGTGCTCGTGGGCGCGGCCGTGTTGGCAACGCCCACAGCCGGCGCATACCGGGTCGGAGGATTCCGGGCCGGGGAGACGCCGCTAATGCTCGTGATGTTGGCGGTGGTGGCGGCCGCCCTGACGACCACCTTCACGCGGCGGCACGTTACCCTGGTCCTCGTGCTCTCCAGCGCGGGCTTCGCGCTGGCGGTCGCTTATGCCTTCTACGGGGCGCCGAACGTGGCGCTCGTCGCGGTCCTTGTAGAGACGATGCTCACGCTGCTCGTCGTCGCCACCCTCAAGCTGATCCCTTACCGCATCCTGCACCGCCAGGCGGAGCTGCCGCTACTGAGGAAGGGCCGCAAGGTCTTCGTCTCGGTGGCCGCGGGCGCCTTCGCCTTCGTAGTCGTCTGGGGAGCCCTCTCGCAGCCGCCGGCCGGCACGACCGTCGCCGAAGAACACGTGCGGCTCGCACCGCAGGCGCACGCCAAGAACGTGGTCACGGCCACGCTGGCGGACTTCCGCGGGCTGGACACCCTGGGCGAGATCTCCGTCGTGGCCATCGTCCTCCTGGGGGTGGCGACCCTGCTAGGAGGGATGAGGCCGGAAACCCTCCCGACCGATAGCGGTCCGCCCGGCACGAGCGGGTCCGCGCGTCCGGCCGCACGCGCCGTGACGCAGGAGGTGGCGAGGCTGCTCTATCTGCCTACGTTCGTCGTCGCGGCGGCCATCCTCGTCAAGGGTTTCGTCCAGACCGGCGACGGCTTCTCCGCCGGGGTGGTGGGCGCCCTGGGGGTGCTGCTCCGTTACCTCGCCTTCGGGCACGAGGAGGCAAAGAGACTCCCGGCCGTGCGGCACGCGACGGCGATCGCGTTTTCGGGATTGCTCGTGGCCCTCGGTGTCGCCGGGATTCCGCTCTTGCTGGGGGACGCGGTCCTGACCCACTATCCGCCGTCAGGCACGGAGCCCATCCACCTGGGGACCCTCGAGCTGATGAGCGCGGTCCTCTTCGACCTCGGGGTCTTTCTGCTGGTCTTCGGCTTCTCCGTCGGGGTCGTCTCGTTCTTCGCCCGGGCCGGCGAAGCCACAGGGGACACCTCGCGGGGAGATGAGAGCTCGTGATCCTCTCCGCCGCGCTCGCGGTCTCGGTCGTGTTCGCCTCAGGGACGTTTCTCCTCCTCCAGCGCGATCTCGTGCGGGTGGTCGTCGGCATAGTCCTCATCTCCAACTCGGCGGTCCTGTTCATAATCTCCACCGGCCTGACGCGCGGCGAGGCCCCGATCCATCCTCTAAAGGGAGCCGGCTCCGTCAGTGACCCGCTGGTGCAGGCGATGGCCCTGACCGCCCTGGTCATAGGCTTCGGCGTCACCGCGTTGCTCCTGGCGATGGTCTACCGCCTCTACACCGCGCACCGCACCGTGGACGCGGAGGAGATCGCCGACGCCGGTATGCGCGAGGCCGAGGCCCTGGAATGCGCGGAGGACCCCGAGAGGGAAGAAGTGCCCGAGGCGGAGCAGGACGCCGAGCGACCAGACGGGACGCAAGAGAGGCCGGCGCGATGACGGCGGCGAGCCAGACACTCCTCGTTCTCCCGGCCGGGATACCCTGGGCGCTCGCGGCGGTGCTGGCCCTCCTCGATGGCCGCCGCCGGTGGGTCGGCCTGCTCGCTGCGGCGGGCCTCGGGGCGAGTTTCGTCTCGCTCGGGTGGCTGGCCTTCGTGGTGGTCAGTGAGGGACCGGTCGAAGTGGTCGCGGGCGGCTGGCCGGAGGGGGTGGGAATCACTCTGAGGGCCGACCCCCTGGGCGTTACCTTCGCCCTTGTCTCCGTGGGTGTGGTCCTGGTCTCTTTGCTCTACGAGGTCATCCTGGGGGTGCGCTGGCGCGCCTTCCCGGCGCTGGTGCTGCTCGTGGCCGCCGGTCTGAACGGGCTGTTCCTGACCGGGGACGCGTTCAACTTCTACGTGTTCTTCGAGATCTCCATGACCGCATCTTTCATCCTGACCAGCTATCGGGAGGAGGATTACCAGGTGAGGGCCGCCTTTATCTTCGCCGTGGTCAACCTGCTGGGCTCGGTGATCTTCCTGATCGGGATCGCATCGCTCTACAGCGTCACCGGCAGCCTGGACATGCAGACCATCGCCGAAAGGACGGACGTGCTGGAGCCCCGCTCGGTGATCGTTATCGG
>DASUNJ010000918.1:0-8173 GCA_036277235.1 Thermoanaerobaculia bacterium
TATGTTGAGGAGCCAGCTCACCCACTGGTCCTCGCTTTCCCCCTGTACGCAGCAGAACGCGATCAACAACGCGAGCACGCCGGCACCGCCTGCAAGTACCGTCGCGAAGTCAACGTGCTCACGCCAAAATCGTCCGCTCCCCAGATATGAGGCCGGCGAGATCCTCGCCAAGTCGCCGCTCATCGGCAGGAAGGTGACACCCATAGCTCAATCTCCTCCACTCGGTAGTGCCTTCACCGCTTCACCAGTAGAAGTCCCGTCACCATCTGTCAACTCAGCAAGAGCTGCGGTTAGATGCTCTTTCAGGCTTCGCGACCGCTCGCCGGCGGCGGTCTGGAACGCCGTGCTTTGGCGCTTTTGCAACTCGTCGAGCTGGGCACGTAGCTCGCGCTCGCGTTCCACCTCACCGGTCAAAAGGCGCCGGCTCAACTCCTCCTCGAGCAGGCGCTGCTTTTCCGCTCTTTCCTCAGCCTCCTGAAGCTGCATTTCGATGAAGACCTTGCGTTGGCCGCCGCTCAGTTGGATCAGAGCGATCTGCTCTTCAATCGTATCGCGCGCCTGGAAGATACGAGCTTGAGTGGCCAACTCCTCCAACTCGCTCGGCCGTCTCATCCAGTCCATGACCTCCACAGCCAAGCCGAACTCCCTGCAAATGCGCTCGCGTACCCAGCCGTCAACCTGCGCGCGTTGCTGGGCGTTGGTCGTCCTCAGCATTTCGGCGAGAGTAAAATCGGCCAAGAGCTGGCGAATGTGGCGCTTGGAACAGTCGATCAGCTTCTCTGGACCGGGCAGGGAGGTCTGGAAGGTTGCCCAGCCTTCGTGATCGACACCGAGCACTCGGAAACTTCCCTCGAATTCGACCGGCGGACCGCCCGTCGACTGCATCGCCGTGATCTCGAAGGAGCACGGGTCCGTCATTAGCCGGGCCAGAAGCCCTGAGATCTCAGTCTCAAGCTGTTTACAGCTCACGCTGAGCAGGTCCGCGTGGAACTCCTCTCCCACGACCCTCCGGATCTCGGCTTCCAACTCCCGGCGCACGGACAAACCGCCTTCGCGGGGCACCTCGAAGGCCATGTAGAAGTTTTCAGGCTCGACCGTGTGCATCTTCTGGCGGAGCGCGTTCTCCACGGTGTCGCGGATCAGTTGGCGTACGTCCTGGCGCCGGTTGAGCGGCTCCGCCACCTGCCTGGGATCGTCGATGCGCAAAGTGGCTTCGATAGCCAGACGCACCTTGAGATTGGCCAGGCGGGTAGGAAACTCCCCCTCCATGGACACCGTGAACGGACGGCGCAGGATGTCGAACTCCAGATCGGTGATCGTGATGAGCTGTTTCAACTCGTAGCCGATCGCTGCTGCCTCGTCCCGCATCCGCCCTTCGATCTCTGCCTTCTTCTCCTCGAGATTCAGGCCGAGATTGGAGTATGTGATCCCGAACAGGGATTTCTCCACCCCCTTTTCCACCCTGCCACGGGCCCACGCCGCGAGATCCGGCCGGCCGGCCCGGGCATAGCGCCCGAGATCGACCAGCTCTACCAGCAGCTCGATCTTGATATGCACCGGCTTGGGATATTCGGCGAGCTCGTAATCGAATTCGTGCTCGATCTTTGTGAAGGCGATCACGCCGTCAAGAGGACGGCCGGCCAGGCTCAGGTTGCCAAGCCGGCGCCCGTGGGCGGCGGCCAGAGAGTCCAGCCGTTCCCCCAGGGCGGACTTCACGAGAAGCTGCAGCTCCGTGTGGAACTGATGCAGCGTCACGGCTTCGGCGAAGTATTCGCCAACGGCTTGCTGGACCTTTTGGCGCAACTCACCTTGACGGCCGAGACTCAGATAGGCGAGACGCTCACCTTCCGGGCGTACGGGGAGCTCGGCGGAGATCTCGAGATCGAACTTGCCATCCCAGTCCCGCACCCGCACCGGCAGATGGAGGGGATCGATCCTCAGTGTCTCCAAGCGCGGCCCCAGCTCGAGCCGCAGACGGGCCGCGAGGATGACACCGATCTCCTCCAGCGCACGCAGGCGCAACGCCTCGCACGACTGCGTCGCGCGGCTTTCGAAATTGCTCACCAAGCCGGTATCAGACGCGCTCAGCAGACCTCGAATCCACCCACGCAGCAGGGAATCGAGCCGCTCCTGCGGGTTGGGACCGGCCCACAAAGCGGCGGCGAGCCGCTCTTCGTGGCCGGGCGGGCATCTCGCCTCGTAGTCGAGCCATAGTTCGAACATCCAGTCAGCGGCGAAGTCGGCCAATTGCACCGGCACTCCCCGCCGTACCGCCACCGCCGCCTCGCTGGCGGTGTTGGTCACCAGAAACGATCGATCGGTGGCGCGACCCCAAGGCCGCCATCCCTTCTTCACGGGTTGACCGTTCCGGGTGTCGATCGTCACCAGCACCTGGCAGGTGGCGTCGACATCGACATCACGCTCGACGGCACGGATCATCGGTTCGAGGTCATGAGCTGGGACGGGCATCGGACGACTCTCCTTGTGTATGGGAGGTGCGGGACCGCTCCCGAGTGCTGAGCTCGCTCCGCAGTTGGCGCAGAGCGCACGCCCGCCGGTGCAAGTCCTGCCGCACGGAGGCGAGCGCTGTGCTGTCGAGCGAGCCGGGAGCGAACTTATTGAGGATCAGAAGGACGTCCAGCACGGACTCCTCCAGGGTGGACCAGAAGATGGCGAGCGCGCGGCGCTCAAAAGGACCCGAGACCGCAACGGTCTGATCGAGGATGCGTTCGAAGACCTGCCGGGCTTCGGCCGGAGGCTCGGGATCACCGGCGGCGAGAAGCTGGACAGCCCAGTCGGCCAGCACCATCGACGGAAACACCGCCCCCCAGGGAGTATCGACTCGCCACAGTCCCGCTTCGCGCTCGGCCTGATCCAAGGCGGGTCCCCACCGGTCTTCCAAAGTCCCTTGAAGATCGTCGATGAGCTGGGACGCCACAGGCCGTAGCACCGGGGGGATCAGCCAGTTGACGGTCCAGAGCAGCAGGTGAAAGGGGAGATGATCTTTCAGCAGCGGCGTACAGGCCGGATGAAGCAGCCAGGGTACGATCACCGGCTCCAATTGAGAATCAGAGGCGCCTGTCAAGGCAGCGAGCAGCGGGTCTCCAGGAGGCCACACACCGGTGCGCGGTCGAGGATCGGCCAGTAACACCTGGGCCACATCGAGGAGCAAGCTGAGGGCGCCAGTGCTGCTGTTCGAGATACCTGCTGCAGGAGAGGCTTTCCGGTCAGGCAGCCAGGCGCTGATACGGGTCAGCAGGTCGGCAGTTTCAGCGCCGCCGCGCTGTAGCATGTGTAGCAGGTAGAGGTAGGTGCGGGTACGCGCCTCTATATTCCCCTCGTCGAGCAGCCGCCGCAACCAGGAGTACGAGTCAAACCCGCCCACGCCATGCAATGAGGTCGCGATCCGCGGCACCTCCGTAGAAAAACCGGCGGCCAGCAACTCGCGAAAAATAACATCCGAAGCACTGCGAAGATGGGTACTTTGTAACAACGCGCGCACCAGTTGGTAGAGCCCTTCGAAAACTTCCGGCCGCTCCCGGCGCTCTCGAGAAATCGTGGCGAGCAACTCCCTCAGACGTTGCTCGGAAGGGACCCGCTCCGCAAGATCGACCACGAGGCGAACCGCCCCCTCACACACTTCAGGGCAGGCGTCGAAGACCAGGCCCTGGGCGCGTATCCTTCCTACAAGGTCCAGATAGATCATGAAGTGCTCGCCCAGAAAGCTGACCCGTGTGTCGTCGAAAAGGTAAGGCAGCGCAAACTCGACGGCAGGTGCCCGCGGCACACTACGCCCACCCGGCGAGGACGCGGCAGACTGGACGCGAAGATGGCACCGCCGCAGGATCTCGGAGCGGCGTTCACGCCAGATCTCCGCGAGAGGCTTGAAGGTCGACACCTGCTTTTCGATCCCAACTCCCTCCGCCGTCAGCAGGTACTCCGTCTTGCGGATCTCTTCGCTGAGGCCATCGACCAGGCACACCAGGACCCGCTCGAAGTCGGACACCGGCAGCCCTGGGAAAAAGGCGGCTAGGAACAGAGAGCAGACGTCCAATTCGGCGCCGCTCTCGAGCAACTGCGAGGCGTGCGCCTCCTTTGCCGCGTCGAGATCGCCAGGGACGACCGTTCCCCTCCTCCGCTCCACCTCGCGCTCAAGAGTGCCACCGGCCAGCGAGTCGAGGAACTGCCTGTAGAACCCCTCCTCGTTGGTGCCCCAACGGCCGCTCTCGCGTTGACGGGCGATCTCGCCGGCAAGGTCTTGCCAGCGGCTTGGAAAACTGCGCTGCAGACGCGGAGCAAGGAACGGGACGCTGCGGCGCGGCACATATTCACGCTCCACGTCGTCCAAGCGATCACGCCAGCCGAGAATGGCGTCGGTGGTCAAGACCAGAAGAAAGCGGCCGGCCGCGCTCAGGGAGCCGCATACCGCGCGCAGAGTCGAGCGGGAACGTACGACAGAATCGAGAAAGGGAGCGCTGTGCGCCTCTGTGGCCTCGACCAGAATCAGGCAGGGACTGGGATCGCCGGCGCGCCGGCGCAGCAGAGCATCGCAGTTGAGCGCTGTCTGGCCGCGCTCCCGCATGCGAAGCACGCGGCGCTCCAAAGAGGCAAACCCAGCGACCACTGCCTCACCTGCAGCATCGAGCACACCCAGGTCAGGCGAGCAGAGCAGCAAAACCCGCTTTGCCCGAAGGCTCTCTACCCAGGCGTGCAGCTCTTCAGGGTTGGGGGGGAAAGCAGGAATCGAGTCGGCATGAATGGCTTCGGTCACATCGAGCAGCCCCAAGTCCTCTTCCTCTTCTTCCTGGAGGAACTCTTTAACATCCTTGGGGGGTACGCCACCGAGGTTGTTGATGACAAACTTGCCGGCCTTCTTTACGCTGAAACTGTCCCGCAAATTCGCGAACTCATTGACAAACTCCTTTAACGAGGGTATCGCATTGCGCTGCTTGGGACTGCGAGCTTTTTTGCCCTTCTCCTCCTCGGTCTTCCGGACCTGCTCGCGGCCGGCAGACCGGTTTGAGGTACCGGGCTGCGGCTGCTCGGCACCCTTTTCATTCCCCGCAGTGCTGGCCGGCGCCGGCCGCACCGAGCCGCGGACCGCCTCGGGCACCACCGGGTTCGTCGTGTCCGCCGGTTTCGGCATGGCGGGGCCATCGACGGGCGTCGCAACGGCGGATCTCTCCTCTGGAGGAGGTTCAGTCGCCGACTCTGCCGGGGCAGCGCCGGCATCGATCGGTTTCGTTTTCTCAGCCGCTTCCGTCGTAGCATCCGCCGCAGCCGATCCCAGCGGAGGGAGGGTCTGCCCTCCCTCGATCTGCCCGCCCGTATTGAGCTCTTCATCCATCCCAAACTCCCTGGACGTTCATCGGTTGTTGATCGTCACGTCCCGAACGTTGCCGAACTGATGGATGTCCCGGCCGGCGTTGTTGGAAAAAGGCTGGCCGGGCGTCGCAGGAAGAGGGTCCGCGCCCTCCGGTCGTTGATCTGGCGCCGCCGAGCTCTGCCGCAAGGCGAGCGGAAAGTCGTTCTCCATTTCTCCTTTGAGGATGGGGTGTTGGCGATTGCCGCTCCGGACCGGGACCTCGCCCGAGACGAAGCGGAAGAGATCGAGCACACGGATCTCCTCCCCATCTCCGGCTTCCCCGGCCAAGCCGCGCAGCAGACAACCTGTAAACAGACTGTTGCGGTCGCCTTCCAATACCAGCGACGTCTCGTCCGGCCGTGAGGAGGCCAGGATCATCCGGCCCCGTCCCTGCGCCAGGCGTTCGTAGTCCGCTTCGGTCAATCCGGGCCGCGACGGCGCCGTCCCTCCTCCCTTGAGCGTCGCCGCTCCCGCCGCATAGCAACAGTCCAGGGCCGCCGCCAAGCGGCCCGCCCGGACCTTTGCCAGCCGCGCAGTCAACTCCGTGCCGGGGAGCATTCCGTTCGGGAGACTTTCCCGTTCGGCATCGAATCCAGCCAGGTACCACTCACTTCCTTGACCCTCACCGCGCCGCCAGCCGTGCCCTGAGAAGTAGAGCAACGCGGTGTCCCCCGTGCCGCAGCTTTCCGAAAGCCAGTCCAGAGCGCTCCGGATTCCATCGGCTGTCGCCTCTCCCTCGAGAAGCAGGCGCACGCGGTCTGCACGGTAACCGCACAGATGTGGGTCCCAAAGGGTGCGAGCCACGTCCACTGCATCATTGAGCACGGCCAACGGTAGTCGTGGCAGAGAAGTGTAACCTGATATACCGATCACTACGGCAAACCCTCCACCGAAACCGCTCATGACGCTTCCTCGGCGGGCGGTGCGGCGGCCAAGCGTACAGCCGGATCACCGAGCACCAGATAATTGCGGACATCGTGCAAAGTGGTCCACAAGCGAGCCAGGGTTCGGTCGCTGCCTCCTCCAGGCCGATTCATTTCCTCGCGAAGGGCCGCCGACAATTCGCCATAGGTATGATTGAAATGTTCCATGGCATGCCCAATCGGCTTGCCAGAAAGAAGGCGTCCGAGAACAGCTTCGAAGGCGGCGAGTCCTCTTCCTTCTTTTACCCAACGGTACGACCACCCGAAGGCACGCTCCATATGCCCTACTACTGCCAATGCGCCGCCGCGCGGATGGGCGAGCAACCTCTGAGGTAAACGACTAATGAACGGCTTCGGCGCGAGTGGAGAGCGTCCATTCTTTCCTTCTGTAGGAAAATCGATCAAAGCGGGAGTTCCGGCACTGAAACAGGCAAAATGAAAGGTCACCAAGCCGGCTACGTCCGCCTCGTCCGGGACATCGGCTGCTGCGAAGAAGTGCTCCGCCTTTGCCGGAGTCCCAGGGCCAGGCCAACTTTGGCAAATCAGAGATCCTTGTGCATTTCTTTGCCGGGAATCTCCAGCCTGGTACATGAGCCCATGCCCGGCGGTGAACAGAAAGGCCGGTGTAGCGCCACCACCGGCCAACTGCTGTAGCCTCTCCTTGGTTGCCGCTTCTCCTATCTCTTCCCGAATTTCCCAAGACCGACCCTTGCGCCTCGAGGCTTGGGCGAGTGGTGTCGCGAGGCAGCGAGAGCTTAGCTCGGTAGCCTGATCACCAGGATTCTTGGGAGCAAAGAAGGCCGCGATGCGAGGGAGCTTTATGTCCCCGCGCTCCACAGCAAGAACTCCTTGAGCATACTGGTAATAATCTTCTACCGCGTCGAAACAGAGTCGCCCGACTGCATATTGAAGGTCTAGCCCGTATTGAATCTCAGACGGGATCTCCTCGGGGCTACCCACCAACAGCAGGTAGTAAGGCATGCGGTCAGGATCCACCGGTCCAGGATCCAAATCGCAACGGTCGAGGAACTCTGCCGCCGATTCCCCTACGCGATAACCCTTCTCGCCAGCGAAAATCCGGAATCGATCTGGGCTTTCGCATCCGGCTTGGGTCTGTCGGTAACGGAGTAGCTCCTCCAGGGCTTCTTGCACAGCAGCATCGCCATCCTGCGGGAAGATCACGCCCCAGCCGGTTTTCGCCAAGTCGCCCGCATCGACGTCCTCCGCTAGCCCTTTTGCGGCTTCGGCGTCGACAGGATCGTTCCACCCTGGGGGTTGATAACGGGGAGAGGAACGCACGAGCTGAGCCAGCTCACTCGGACCCATCGGTGAGTGGAAGTAGTCGCCGGTATCAGCATCGATGCCGTTGAAGACCATCGACGCTTCCAAATCCTGCGAAAGCGAGGGTTCCGGGGGTTCCATGGGCTCTACTCTCCTGCCGACCACCCCTGCCAAAGCAGAGGGGTTGGCGCTCGGGGTTCGCCCTGGGTAGACACAGCCGCCAGAAAGTTTGTTTAGCTCAAAAGGAGCTTGACCTCCATCATGGTCACGGCGCCGGGCACGTTGTGCTGCACGGCGTTGATGAGCTGGGCTTGCCGTCCGCGCGCACCAGCTCCATGTCCAGGTACTCCAGCCGCACCTCGCCGCCCGCCGCTGGCTTGCCTTGTCCTCGGCCCGCACCTCCAGGGCCGTGGCACGGACACCATCATCACTTTGGATCGTCGGCAAGCGGCCAAAATATATTCGGCCAGCATCTGGGGAAATATAACGAGGTATGCGGATGCACAGATCCAACGACCTCTCTTGCGCGCAGCGCGTTGCAGAGGATTCCCCCGCAATAGCCCTGCAATCTCCAGCGCCGAACAGGTGCCGAAGAATTCCGCAG
>DASUNJ010000919.1:0-4260 GCA_036277235.1 Thermoanaerobaculia bacterium
GGCTCACGGAGAGGTCTCCGCGACTCGCGGAGAGGCTTCCCCGTCACGCGGAGAGGTCTCCACGACTCGCGGAGAGCTTCCGCGACACACGGAGAGGTCTCCGCGACAGGCGGAGAGGTCTCCACGAATCACGGAGAGGTCTCCGCGGCTCACGGAGAGCTCTCCGCGGCTCATGGAGAGGTCTCCGCGTCACGCGGAGAGGCTACGGCCACTCTATTTTTGCTCCGAATCCCTCTGTACCAGGCTCCTCCCCAGAAAGGGATGCTCCGTCCCCCTCTGCAATCGGAGCATCCCCCTATTCCAGGAGGACAATTTCCCTCAAGTTCGGAGCATAAGCGCTGGTTCCGAGGGCGCGTACACAAAATTATGCTCCCAATTCGTGAGCACGAAGCTCCGAGAGCGGCCATTATGCTCCTAAATAAGGGCATGATGCTCCAAAAACGAGGCTGGCGGTGATTCGTCAATGGGTGGATGCTCCGAAAACGCGTGTACTTGGAGCAAGTCACTGGAGGGGAGAGACAAAAATCCGTGACTTCGGAGCATCCGGATGCGGTGGAGAGACTGCGGGGAGCGCGGATGCTCCGAATACCCTCACCCGGAGATGCCGTCCGGAGCAGGTTGCAACGAAGCGGCTCCGGGAAGGGAGCTTCCGCCCCCCTCCCTTGGCAAGTCGGGATGGCTCAGCGCCGCTTGTCAGCGAATACCCGGACGCGTGGCGAGCGCCAGTGTCAGGCCGAGCAGCGAGAGCACCACGATGGCCATGCCGGGGTTGAGCGCGGCCCTCGTGTAGGCGCTGGTGCGCATGACGTGGCCGTCATAGGCGCCGCGCTCCCGGCCGCTGCCGCGCATCGGGGTGTAGAGCGCGTCCGGACGGTCGAGCGCGGCCAGCTCGTCCGATCTCTGCTGCTCGAACATCGCGGCTTCCATGTAGCGGTCGGTCAGGCGCGGGGCCGTGTTGCCCATCGCGGTCATCATGCGGCCGCCGCCGCCCACCACCACGTCGCGCACCGGCTTTTCGGCGCAGGTCAGGATCGCGCGCGCCACCTCTTCGGGCGCGTAGACCGGCGGCGGCAGCGCCGGCTCCTCGTCCAGGTAGCTGCGGGCGTGCTCGGGGTAGGGCGTGTCGATCGCCGCCGGCTTGATCAGGGTGACCGAGATGGGCGCCCCCTCTTCTTCCAGCTCCAGGCGCAGGGCGTCGGTGAAGCCCTTCACCGCGTGCTTGCTCGCCGAGTAGTGGCCCTGGAGCGGCACCGCCAGGTCCGAGACGATGCTGCCGATGTTGATCAGCGCTCCGCCCCGCTTGCGCAGGTGCGGCGCCGCCACGAGCGAGCCGTTCACGACGCCCCAGTAGTTGGTCTCGAAGAGACGGTGCGCGTCTTCCACCGGCACTTCCAGGATGCGGCCGTAGATCGAGACCCCGGCGTTGTTGACCCAGGTGTCGAACCCGCCGAACTCGCGCTCGGCCGTGTGCGCGACCGCGTGGAGCGCCTGCAGGTCGCCCACGTCGGCCACCACGTGGACCGCCGTCCCGCCCGCGGCGCGGATCTCGTCCACCGCCTTGCGCAATCCTTCTTCGTCCCGCGAGGCGAGGACCACCTTCGCCCCGCGCTCCGCCGCCATCTTCGCCGTCGTCAGTCCGATGCCGCTCGATGCTCCCGTGATCACCAGGACCTGATCGGACAGATTTTTCAATTGAACCGCCATGGTTGCTGCTCCTCGATCTGTCGTTGAATCGGTAGGGCCCTCCCGGGCCACGGCTCCAACGGATCTGCCATTGCAAGCCCGCGGCCATCCGGTTCTGGCACGAGGAATGGCACAGAAGGTGCAGAGCAACCCCCTCCGCAGGTATCTGAATTGCGATAAATGTCGATGCATAAAGACACATTCTGAATTGGCCATCAAGATGGAAATCTCCAGGAGGGTTGTCTCCATGCGCAGGCTCTTCGCAGTCGCTCTCTTCGCCGGTCTCCTGATCTCTATCTCTACACAGGTCCACGCGGCATCCCCGGCTTCGGGCACGGTGTCGCAGGCCAATCCAACGGTGAGCTGGACGGGCGGTCCGCTGACGCCCACCGCGGCGGGATGCTCGAGTCCCGACGATCCGACGTGCGACCACTTCCAGCTCACGATCGTGCCTCCGCCCGGCGGCTTCACGGTGAAAATTACGCTGACGCCGCTGGACGACTGGGATTTGAGCGTGTACGACCCGAGCGGCTCGGGTGAGGGGAGCTCGGGCAATCCGCCGGGGATCGCGGAGATCGTGGTGCTCGCCAATCCCGTGGCGGGCGTCCACACGGTGAGCGGCGCGCCGTTCGCGGTGGGAGCGCCCTACAGCGCGACCGCGGTGCTGGAGCTCGGAGCGCCGCCTCCCCCGCCGCCGCCGCCCGGCACCCAGGCGGTGAAAATGTTTCAATACGAGCCGCCGGCCGGGATCGGCGCGAGCGCCGGCGAGCCTTCGATCGGCGTCGGCCGCCTGGGCGCCGGGCACACCATCCCGAACGCGGCCATGTACATCGCGGGCCTCGAGGTGCTGCGGGTGACGCGCGACGAGTGCCTGTCGAGCAGCCGCCAGGAGACCGACCTCTGGGTCGACAGGACCGCGCCGAACAACAGCCTCGTCACCCTGGACCCGATCCTGTTCACCGACTTCCGCACCGGCCGGACGTTCGCCTCGCAGCTCGGCCCGAAGTGCAGCCTGATGTCGTTCTCGGACGACGACGGCGAGAACTGGCTCCCGAGCCAGGGGTGCGGCATCAACGCGGGCGTGGACCACCAGTCGGTCGGCGGCGGACCGTTCCCGGCGAGCGATCCGATCGGCGGCATCGGCTATCCCAACGCCGTCTATTACTGCTCCCAGGACGCGGCCATCGCCCAGTGCGCCCTGAGCCGCGACGGCGGGCTGACTTTCGGCCCGGCGGTCCCGATCTACAACATCACCCAGTGCGGCGGCCTCCATGGCCACGTGCAGGTCGGGCCGGACGGCACCGCCTACGTCCCCAACAAGAATTGCCAGGGGGTGCAGGGCGTGGCCGTGTCCACCGATTCGGGCACGAGCTGGACCGTGCGCACCGTGCCGGGCAGCGCGTCGGGCGAGACCGATCCGCACATGGACATCGGGCCGGACGACAAGGCCTATTTCGCCTACTCGGCCGGCTCGACCTACGTCTCGGTGACCACGAACCGCGGCCAGAGCTGGAGCGCGCCGATCAATCTCGGAGCGGCTTTCGGTATCGCCAACAGCGTCTTCCCCGAGGTGGTCGCGGGGGACGAGGGGCGCGCCGCCGTGGCCTTCCTGGGCACGACGGGCACCGGTCCGGTCTATGGCACGGATACGACGCTGGACGTGGAGTGGCACTTGTACGTGGCGACTACCTATGACGGCGGAGCGACCTGGACGACGGTCGATGCCACGCCGGACGAGCCGGTGCAGCGCGGCGCGATCTGCACCCAGGGCACGACCTGCTCGTCCGGCCGCAACCTCCTGGATTTCAACGACATCACGATCGACGACGAGGGCCGCATCCTGGTCGCCTACGCGGACGGCTGCGTGGGCTCGTGCTCGGGCGGCGGCCCGCAGAGCGGCACGGACGGGGCGCGCATCTCCGGCCAGGTCGGGGGCAAGCGGCTCCTCGACGCGTTCGACAACCAGCCGCCGGCGAAGGTCGGCGTCCGGGCCACGAGTATCGGCGGGGTGGGCGGGGTGGTGGCGGTCGAGTGGTTCCCGGCCGACGATCTCGGGACTCCGGTCACCGGCTACGTGATCGAGCGCGCCGCGGACGGCGTCAATTTCACCGAGATCGACACGGTTTCGGCTACGACGTTCCGCTATCTCGATCCGACGGCTCCGGGGCCGAACACACGCTACCGGGTGCACGCGGTGAGCGCCGCCGGCCAGGGGGAGATGTGCCCGGCGGTGCCGGTCGGCAATGCGCCGGAGGTGATTCCCCAGGACCCCTGCCAGGCGCCGGGCGTCCAGATCACGGAGGACCCGGCCGGCGACCAGACGGGCGCTCCCGCCAACGGCGGCCTGGATTTGAAGGCGGCGTTCATCGCCGAGCCCTGGATTCCGGCGGAGCCCGCGAACGACGACCTGGAATTCAGAATCCAGCTCCACAACACCCTGGACCCGCTGCCGCCGCCCAACGGCTTCTGGTACGTGTACTTCACCTACCGCGGCGTCAGCTACTACGTGGCCATGACGACCGGGGACACGCCGGTGCCGTCGTTCGAGTACGGCCGGGTGGATCTCGATCCGGTGAC
>DASUNJ010000920.1:0-8530 GCA_036277235.1 Thermoanaerobaculia bacterium
CGCCCGGGAGGGGACAAGCCCCTCCCCTACTACGACTTGAGCAGCGGCAGGCGCTTCCCTGCCCAGCCCGGGAAGAGCTTCGCGTCGTCCTTGATCCCCAGATGCCTGCCGGCCAGCTCGCAGAAGACGGCGCGGAAATCGGTGGTCACCGGCAGGTCGCGGCCCTCGTAGAGGATGTCCCGGTCGAGCCCCGGGAAGGCGCCGTGGATCTTTCCTCCCTGCACCTGGTTGCCCAGCACGAACAGGCACGAGCCGTGGCCATGGTCCGTGCCGCCCGAGCCGTTCTCGCGGACGGTGCGGCCGAACTCGGTCATGGTGCTCAGGAGGACGTCGTCCTGCCAGGCCGGGCCGAGATCGGTCCAGAAGGCATGGATCGACTGGGCGAGGTCCCTCGCCTGCCGCGCGAAGCTGCCGTTGACCGTCCCCTGCTGGACGTGGGTGTCCCAGCCGCCTGACTCTGCGAAGGCGACTTCCAGACCCACGTCGCTCTTGATCAGGAGCGCGATCTGCCGCAGGGCCTGCCCGAGCGGGGTGTTCGGATATTCGGCGCCATTCGCGGGACGGTAGCGGGCGACCTTCTCGGGCGTGAGCATGTCCATGGCCTGGAAGGTGTCGTCCGCCGTGTCACGGAGGACTTTCTGGGAGGTCTCCTTGTACAGGGCCTCGAAGCTCTGGCCTGCAGAGGGAGCCCGGAAGTCCGCGAGGTCCGTGACCGCGAGAGCCGGCTCGTCGCCGTAGAGGGAGCGCGGCAGGGCCGAGGTCAGGGAGACGGCCCTGAACGGGCTCCCCTCGTGACCGAGGAGGCCCACCGCCCGGTTGAGCCAGCCCGAGGGCGTGCCCTTGCGGCCCGGCGTGCCGGTCTCCATGTAATCCTGGGCGTCGAAATGGGAGCGGGTCGAGTCCGGCGAGCCCACGGCGTGGACGATCCCCAGCCGCTTCTCCTTCCAGAGGGGGAGCAGCGGCTCGAACGCCGGGTGGAGGCCGAAATCGACGCCGAGGTCGACGAGATCCTTGGCACCCATGGCGAGACGCGGCCGGAGGGCGCGCAAGTCCTCGGACAGCGGCGTCACCGCCATGAGACCATCCATGGCGCCGCGCTGGAAGATCGTGACCAGCACCTTGCGCCGGCCCTGGGCGGCAAGGGCCGTGCGAGTCAGGAACTGCGGTCCGGCGCCGAGTGCGAACAGGGCCACCCCGCCAATACCGCCCGCTTTCAAGAAGAGTCTGCGCGTCAACATGGTCCTTACCTCCGCTGGAACTCCGGGGAGCCCAGGATGACGCCCACCATCTGCTCGGGCTCGTTGCCCTTCACCTTCGGCTCCATCAGGGCGAGCGCCGGTTTCAGATCCCGGCCGGGCAGCAGGCGCTCGGCATAGGCCCGCAGCGTCTCCTCCCTGGCGAGGTCGACGTCCACCCCCCGCACGCGCCCGGCGGCGAGATCCAGGCCGAAGCTCATCCGGCTCACGAGCGAGCCGGTGTTGACCCAGGCCTCGGCGCGGTCGGGGTAGCCCGTGGGCGCCTGGTAGGCGTAGAGCTTCTGGCCCATGTCCGCGATCCAGCGCAGGGTCTCCCTCGGCTGTTTCACCTCCGCGTCCAGTCCGCGGATGGCCGAGGCCGCCAGCTCGAAGGGGGATTTGATCTTGTCTCCGACCGAGCCCCAGAATTCCGGCGACTCGGCCAGGGCCTTGAGCACCGGTTTCACCTGTCCCCCGCTCTTCAAGTAGACCGCGGCCAGGCGATCGACCAGGGCCTGGGAGGGCTTGTCCGACACGAAGCGCACGGCGAGCTTGCCGGCCAGGTGCTTCGCCGTCGAGGGATGGACGGCCAGCAGATCGAGCACGGCTTCTCCCTCCTCGATGCCTCGGCCGGCCGGCAGCTTGCGGCCGAGCACGGTCTTGGCGCCGGAGTCGTGACCGGCAGGGCGGAAGAGGAAACCACCATCCCGCACTCCCACCGTCCATCCGGTGAAGGCACGGGCCACCTCGACCACGTCCTTCTGGGTGTAGCCGCCGTCCACCCCCAGCGTGTGGAGCTCCAGCAGCTCGCGGGCGTAGTTCTCGTTGAGCCCGCGCCTGGCATTGGACCGGGCGTTGTCCAGGTAGAGCAGCATGGCCGGGTGCCGGGCCGTGTCGCCCAGCAGGCCGCGCACCTCTCCCAGGGCGTTCGGACGGATGGCGTCCCGCTCGTAGGAGAGGAGATGGCCGCGGCTCTGGTTGTCGGTCATCGAGACGTTGAAGTGGTTGAACCAGAAGTCGGTCATGACCTCGGCGAGCTGGTTCTCGGACTCCACGGCGCGCCAGAGCTTCTGGGCCATGAGCTGGCCGGCCAGCTCGCGCTGGGAGCGGTAGCCCTGCTCCTCGGCCCACACCCTCATGGCGCCGCGGCGCTCTTTCTTGTCCTCCGTGTCCTCCGCAATCACGCCGGCCCTGCCCGCCTCGGCCCGAAGCATCCCCGGACGCGGATAGGTGCGCGCGATCTCGGAAGCGGACATCTCCAGGGCCGGCAGCTTGTCGAGCCGGCGCTCCAGCTCCCGGTCGGGAAGATCCGCCGCGAGCTGGCGCTCCAACCAGCGGTCGAGCCCCATCTTCACGACGGCTTCGACCTCGCCCGGTCGCGGGCCATAGGCAAAGCGGTTGAGGAGATGAGCCGCGGCCTCGCGCTCGCTGAGCCCGGCCTCCTTCCAGGGCAGGCGGTTCGACGGTTGACGCTCGACGGCGGGCAGGGAGGACGCGATCGTCAGGATCGCGGTGAGGGTCAGAGCTGCGGCACGCATCGGGTTCCTCCTTCTCAGGAGGTGGAACACAGCGGGCGGGGATTTCCTGCGGGGTGAGCCCCGCCAGGGGCGGTATGAAATAGCCCGGCACGTCAGTGCCGGGTGGTCGTGCCGGTCGAGGGGATCGATCTCGCCGACACGAGCCGTCTCTGGGAAGTTGATTGATCCTCTGCGACGTGAAACCTACGGCGGGGATGACCTCCGATCTGACGTAGAGACGTCCCCAGTCCTCTACCACCGGGCTGCCGGGTGTACAGGGTCGGGGCGTCTCATGGCCCCAGCCACCACCAACGCGCCGGCAGCACACCGTGAAAAATCATGTCCCTGCCGGGTTGCACCTGTGGTTTTGCGCCACGGGTCGGCGTACGGATTCTGCGCCCGCGGCACCGGTTGGGGTGGACCGGCCTATCGTGGGGAGAGACGCCCCGACCGTATTCACCCGGCAGCGCCGTGGTAGAGGACTGGGGACGTCTTCTACGATCCATTGCGGACCTGTCGGGTTCTCTTCCTCGCTACAATAACCTCTCCATGTCCACATCAGCCCGGAGACTCCCGTGAGCGGAGCGCCCCCCAAGGAGATTCCGCTGCCCAAGGGAGGGGTCGCCTTCGAGGATCTCGTCCTGGCCCTCTTCCGCGAAGTCTGGAAGGACCCCAACATCAAGCTTCACGGGCGCTCCGGCCAGGGGCAGCACGGGGTCGATGTCTGCGGCGAGGACAACTTCGGGGGCACAGGGCGCACCGGCATCCAGTGCAAGCAACACGGTTCGGGCACTCCTCTGAAGGACAAAGACCTCGTGGAGGAGCTTCGGGCGGAGGTAGAGAAGGCCAAGGGCTTCACGCCTTCATTGCGGCGCTTCCTCTTCGCCACCACGGCCAGGCGCAGCACGATTCTCCAGCAGGAAGCGCGGGACCTCACGGAGCTGCACAAGAAGGATGGCCTCTTCGCCGTCGAAATCGTCTGCTGGGAGGACATTGAAGACCTGCTCAATCAGCACCCTCGTGTCGAGGCCTGGTACATGGGGGAGAGGGCCAAAGATCCCACCCCCCGCCTCGATCTCGGCCGCCTGCCCATTGCCGGCCCCCTCCTGATCGGCCGGGAAACCGAGATCGCCCGCCTTGACGACGCCTGGGAGAACCCCGGCCTCCACGTCCTCACCTTCGTCGCCTTCGGAGGCATGGGCAAGTCCGCCCTGGTGAGCCACTGGCTCGACCGCATGGCCGCCGACGGCTGGCGAGGCGCCCGCCGGGTCCTGGACTGGTCCTTCTACAGCCAAGGCACTGAGGAGCGGGTCACCTCCGCCGACCGCTTCCTCGATTACGCCCTGACCTGGTTCGGAGATCCCGATCCCAAGGCCGGCGCGTCCCGGGACCGCGGGCTGCGGCTGGCTGAGCTGGTGCGCCAGGAGAAGACTCTTCTTGTCCTCGACGGCGTCGAGCCGCTCCAGCATCCCCCTTCGCATCCGCTGGCCGGGCGGATCAAGGACCCGGGTCTCACGGCGCTGCTCAAGGGGCTAGCCAGTGGCAATCCTGGCCTGTGTGTGGTCACCACCCGCGAGCGCATAATGGATTTGGATCGGTTCCCCAACACCGCACCCCAGGACGATCTGGAGGCCCTCTCCCCGGTGGCCGGAGCGGAGCTGCTGAAGCTTCTCGGGGTGAAAGGGAAGGATGCGGAGCTTCTGGACGCCTCGCGGGAGTTCGGCAACCACGCCCTGACGCTGACGCTCCTGGGAGGCTACCTGAGCCGAGCCTGCGGAGGAGACGTCCGCCGCCGCAAAGAGGTGGACCTCGCCGGAGCCGACCAGCGCAAGGGAGGCCACGCCCTGCGGGTCATCGGCACTTACGCCGCCTGGCTGGGAGAGGGTCCGGAGCTGGCGGCCCTGCGGCTGCTGGGGCTGTTCGACCGTCCGGCCGGACCCAAGGCTCTGGCAGCGCTGCGGGCGAAGCCTGCCATTCCAGGGCTGACCGATCCACTGATAAATCTGGGAGAGGAAAACTGGCAACTGGCTCTCTCGAACCTCCGGGAGCACGGCCTTCTCCTGCCCGCCGATCCCAACCAGCCGGGCATCCTGGACTCTCATCCCTTGGTTCGTGTCTTTTTCCAAGAGGAGCTCGAGAAGCTACGGCCGGAAGCTTGGCGGGCTGGGAATCTGCGCTTATACGAGCACTTCCAGAAGGAGGCGCCGGATCTTCCCGACACGCTGGAGGCCATGGAGCCACTCTTCACTGCAGTGGTCTACGGCTGCAGAGCAGGGCGGCAGCAGGAGGCATTGAACGAGGTCTACCGGCGGCGCATCCAGCGGGGTGACGAGTACTTCAGCACCAGGAAACTCGGCACCTTGGGTTCAGAGCTGTCGGCAATTTCCGGCTTCTTTGATCGTCTCTGGGATCAGCCCTCAATCAGTCTCATCTCCGCGGACAAAGCCTTCCTTCTCAACGAGGCCGGGTTCTGCCTGCGCGCCCTGGGCCGGCTAGCGGAGGCGGTTCAGCCAACGGAGGCGGGGTTGAAACTGTATGAGGCCCAGGAGCACTGGGAATACGCGGCCCGGGCCGCCAGTAACCTCAGCGAGTTGACTCTAACCCTAGGTCAGGTGGAGCGTGCCGTAGCCTTCGGAAAGCAGAGCGCCGATCTGGCCGACCGTAGCGGAGACGACTTCATGCGGGTTGTCAGTCGGACGAAGCTAGCCGAGGCTCTGCACCACTCGGGCCATTGGGAGGAGAGCGCGGAGGCCTTTCGCGAAGCCGAGGCCTTGCAGGTGAAGCGGCAGCCCCAATATCCCCGGCTCTACTCGCTTCAGGGCTATCGGTACTGCAACCTGCTGCTGAGTCGCGGGGAGCCGCAGGATGGGGCCGTTGCGGACAGCCTTGCCGACGACCCAGAGGCGTCTCGGCGGGCCCGCGAGGCCTGCACGGAGGTGTGGGAGCGAACAGAACAGGCGATCAAAGTGTCCGCGCGCAATCAATGGCTACTCATCCTAGGCCTCGACCACCTGAGCCTGGGCCGAGCCCATCTCGGCCTGGCCCTGACGGCACCCCTGCTGCTGGGTCTCGGCGAGGAGGCGGAAGGGGATTTCGCAAAGGCCGCGGACCACTTGGACCACGCCGTAGAAGGCCTGCGGCGGGCGGGTACTGAGGACTACCTTCCCCGCGGCCTCCTAGCCCGGGCCGCCTTGCGGCGGCTCCGGGGCGAGCTCCCCGCTGCCGAGGCCGACCTTTCCGAGGCGCTGGAGATCGCCGAGCGGGGCTCGATGCGCCTGCACGAGTGCGACGCGCACCTGGAATGGGCTCGGCTCTGCCGCCAGCGGGGGGACCGGGAAGTAGCGAAACAGCACACGGCCAAGGCGCGGAGGCTGGTGGAGGAGACGGGGTACGGGCGGCGGCGGCGGGAGGTGGAGTGGCTGGAACGGCAGCTCGGGTGAGGGCCGCACCCCCAGCTCCCGCTAACGGGCAGCCGTCCCAAGCAGCTTGATGATGTGCTTGGCCAGATGCTCCTTGATCTCGCGGTGACGCGGGACCGGCTGGGAAATGCCCGTGTCCAGGTTGCGATACCAATCGTGCTTGGCGCCGTGGCGGATCAGCATGCAACCCATTCCTTCGAGGGTCCGGATCAGGTCCACTCGCTTCACGAGATGCGGAGCTCTCCGACCTTCCTGACTCCAGGGATTACACCTCCGGTGAGATCCTGATGCAGATCCTTCAGGTGCTCCTCAAGATCATCGAGAGTCTCGCCCTGGGTCCAATAGTCCGGGTACTCCTCGAGGTAGCCCAACCAGCCGTCGTCTTCCTGCCAGTAGATGATCCTGACGCTCTGCATGGTGATCATTCTAAGCCAGAACTCGCAGGAGCCTCCCGTCCCCCTCCCGAGCGACGACCGCTTCAGGCTGAGCGACCACGGCTCCAGATCTAGCCAAGGTCGCTTCAAGTCTAGCCACGGTCGCTACAAGTCTTAGCGACGACCGCTTCGCATCGAGCGGCGACCGCTACAAGCCTAGCCACGACGGCTACAAGCCGAGCCACGGCCGCTCCGCGTCGAGCCACCACGGCTCGGAGTCTAGCGGCCACGGCTTCGGGTCGAGCGATCCTGGCTCCAAGCCGAGCGACCACCGCTCAGGCCCGAGCCTCCATCCCTTCCAACCTTTTCTCCGTCCCTTTCGTATACCGTATGGCATGTGTAGTACACTGAGACACAGCACACCATGATCGAGATTGACGGTCTCTCGAAGACCTACGCCGACGGCACCGAGGCCTTGACGGGGGTGACTCTCTCCCTCGACCACGGGATGTTCGGCCTGCTTGGCCCCAACGGGGCGGGCAAGACCACGTTCCTCTCGATCCTGGTGCTGGCTTTGGAGCCGACTTCCGGCCGGCGGGTGTATGACGGGCTCGACGCGGCTCGGGCCGGGCTCCGCGGCGCGATCCGGAAGCGGATCGGCTACCTTCCCCAGGATTACCGGCCCCTTCCCCACCTGACCGGCGAGGAGTATCTCCTCCATTGCGCCCGGCTGCGGCGGCTCGACATCCGGACCAAAGCCATGCGATACCGGGTGCGGGAGCTGCTCGCGGGGGTCGGGCTTTCGGATGCGGCCCGGCGGCCGGCGGGGACCTACTCCGGCGGCATGCAGCGGCGGCTGGGGATCGCCCAGGCCATCCTCCACGGACCCCGGCTGCTGGTGGTGGACGAGCCTACGGCCGGGCTCGATCCCGAGGAGCGCATCCGCTTCCGTGCCCTGGTCAGCGAGGTTTCCGAGAGCACGGCCGTGCTGCTCTCCACCCACATCGTGGAGGACGTGGAGGCCACCTGCCCCCGTCTCGCGGTGATCGGCCGCGGACGGCTGCTCTACGACGGCTCGCCCACGGAGTTGCTGCGGCGGGCGGCGGGACGGCTGTGGCGGGTGCCCTCCGGAGTCACCCTTCCGGACGGTGCGCTGGAGGTGAGCTACCGGTCCGACCGGCAGGGGGACGTCGAGCGGATCGTCTATTCCGAGGAGCCGGTCGGACAGCCTCGCGAGGTGGGACTGGAGGAGGCTTACGCGGCCTTCCTGGCTTTGCAAGGAGTCGAGGAGAAGCCGGCGTGAGACTGACCGCGGCCTTCATCTCCCATGAGGTGCGCACCCAGGCGCGGTCGCTCCGCTTCCGGACGGCCGCAGTCCTCTACGTGGTGGCCGGCTCGTTTCCCGCCGCGGCCATCCACCTGCGGCGACCGGCCCTGGATTTCGCGGTCGGGGGCACCACCTACGCTTCCGAGGTCGCGAACCTCGTGCCGCTGCTGACCGCGGTCTTCGCCTTCCTCCTCTCCCTGGACGGCATCACCCGCGAGCAGGGAGAGG
Organism: Thermoanaerobaculia bacterium; assembly: GCA_036277235.1. Taxonomy (GTDB): domain Bacteria; phylum Acidobacteriota; class Thermoanaerobaculia; order Multivoradales; family UBA5704; genus DATMER01. The sequence goes on from DASUNJ010000920.1 coordinate 8,101, forward strand.
GAGCCTGGACCACGGTGACCCTGTGCGAGGTCTCGAACGCCGGCTACCTGCTCCGCCGCTGGCTGGCTCTCCAGGCGCTGATCCTGCCGCTCACCGCTCTTCCCTTTGCCGCCGCGGCCGGAATCGCCGTCGCGGACGGGGCTGTTCCCCTCCATCCCTGGGCCTTCGCCGGGCCCTGGCTCCTGCACGCCGCACCGCTGGCGCTGGCCGCGTCCGCCCTGGGGCTCGGCATCGGCACGATCGGCGGCGGCGCGCTGAGGGCGCTGCCCCTCCTCGGCATCGTCCTCGCCCTGGTCCCCCTCCTCGTCGACCAGCTCCTGCACCGTTTCGGGCTGCGCTTCGGCTCGCCTCTCGCCTGGGTGGGCTTCCCCGAGGCCATGTGGACGCTCACGCGCATGGTGCAGTCGCTGTCCGGCAAGGAGAGCCGCTT